>CALAWF010000001.1 GCA_937894665.1 uncultured bacterium
AATTATATAAATGTAAATTATATGTATAGCACAATGCTTGATGTTCAAACAAAATTAGGTTTGACAGATAATGGTGGAATGTTTTTTAGGGCTATTAGATTATCAAGTTATACTATAATAATTCTTCTTGCGGGCTTGTTTGTTGGAGCAGGAACAGTTCATATGTTTCTTTTAGCTTCAAAAGATAAGGTAAAAGCATATCAACGAGAGTTAGAAAGAACTTCAATTTCTGGTTCTGCAAATGCTTCTAGGGTAGAAGTTTTAGAGGCGAAAATCAAAACATTAGAAAAGGCTTTTTCTGCAGTTGTGGATGAACGTACAAAACTAGAAGTTCAAATTAAGAATTTGAACGCAGAAATTGATAATTTGAATAAGTAAGAATTACCAAGGATAATTTTTAGGAATTGTCCAACTTGCTCGGCGTATCATCTCTGCACAACAGCTTCCTTCTCCTGAGTTAGAGCAGTTTTGTTGGATTTCACGGTCTGTTTTGTAGTGGCAATATGGTTGAATCCCTTCTCCTTCGTTATCTCCTCTTGTCAACCAAAAGACATCCTTCCCATATTGATTTGGTTTATTGGCTCCATTTATATCAACAAAAATTTGCTGCTGAACTTTTTTCTCTCCTCCGCCTGTATCTTTCCAAGTGGCAAGAAAAATAACATAGACAAATCCTTCCGGAGTTAAAAAAGTTGAGCGTAGGCGTGGTTCGACTACATACCAACCACTTTGTTCTCCTGATAGTTTTTTAAAAGGTGTATAACTTGAATAACCACAAGTTGCATAGCTTTTGCAGTAGGTTAGCGTTTTAATATAAGGAGCCCAATAAGTTTCAAAATATTCCTGTGAATCCATATTGACACTATCTGTAGCTAAGGCTTCTCCGGCTTCATCATTTGATAATCTGTAGGCTTGATTAAGAACAGAAATTGCTTTTTGTAACTTTGCTACAGTTTCTTTTTTCTGATAATTTTTAATTAATGTAGGTAATGTTAATGCCGAAACGACTCCAATAACTCCTAAGGTAATTAATATTTCTGCAAGTGTAAACCCGTGTTTCATTTAACCCCCGTATGACGTCAACAATATTTGGTATAGTTATTGTAGTACATTATATTTATTAATGCAATACATTATAAAATATGATGTGTTGCATACTTAATAAGTCAAAAAATAAAATGTTTAATTATTCTATGGACATAAAGAAAAATTTTGGGGCTAGATTAAAAGAACTTAGGGTTCAAAAAGGTTATACGCAAGAAAAAATTTCTGAGCAAATTGGTATTCAACCGGAAAATTATTCAAGAATTGAAAATGGTTTTGCGTTTCCAAAGCCTGAAAATATTGCAAAATTGAGTGATGTTTTGCAAGTAGAAGTAGCCGAATTATTTCAGTTTAAACATTTTGATAATTATGATGACATATTCCAAGCTGTTTTGAATAAAATCAAATCAGATAAAGATACAACAGTTATTATTTATCGTTTCTTAAAATCATTAGGTAAGTTGTAAAAAAAAATTTTAGATAGTTTTTTGATATGCAAGTCTTGTTGTGCCGTCTTCCTTGTGAATAATTCCGCAGTAGGTGAATCCATTTTTTAGGATTGTTTTTTGCATTGGGATATTGTTTTGGTGAGTATCAATTTTCATGCTTGGGTGTTGTTTCAATCCCCATTGGATACAAAATGATGCAACCCCTTTATTATGTTTTGCAACGGCAATTCTGTGTATAACTCCATAAGGCTTATTGTTGAGCCATTCCCCTTTATAAATTTTTTGATATGTTGGTTCTTCTCCAACAAAAAAGCAAAAAACTCCTGAAATATGTCCCTCATCTTCGCATATATAACAAGTTCCTTCTTGAATATCTTGTTGGAGCAATTCTCTTGTAGGATAACCGTTTTTCCATTGCCCGCCATTACCTGTTTGGGTCATAAATTCTCTTGCTTTATCATATATGGAGATTATTGTTTCTAAATCTTGAGTTTTTGCTTTTCTTATTTCCATAAAGTTTTTCCTATTTTGTAACTATTGATAAAATGTAGTTGTCTGTGAAATATTTGTTTGCAACTTCAATAATATCAGAATCTGTTACACTATTAATTAGTTTTTCGTAATTATCTTTGAATTGGTACCCTCTTGTTGAGGCTTCATACCAGCCAATATTAGATGCCTTATCAAGATTTGTTTCAAGCCCGATTACATAATTGCCTAACAATTTTTCTTTTGCATCTTGGAGTTCTTTATCCCCTACATATTCGGTTTTTAATTTTGTAATTTCTTCAAACAATCCAGCCTTAGCTTTTTCTAATGTTTGAGGGTTTGTGCCTATATAAAGCATAAAACTTCCTCTCAATACATTTGGAGAATAACCGGAACCTAATTGATATGCCAATCCTTCTTGTTCTCTCAGGTCTTTGAATAATCTTGAACTCATGCCGGAGCCAAGTAGGGAATCAATTACTTGAAGAGTTGCATAATCTTTTTCATTCAATACCCCGTTTGTCTGCCAACCTAACAAAATCCAAGCAGTTTCTGTTGTTGGAACTTTTTGGACAGTTTGTCTTGGAGTCGTTGTTGTAGGGATTTTTGAATTGAACTGTGTATAATCAAAGTTTGTTGCATTTTCTTTTGGTTTGAAAATGTTATTCAAGTCTTTAATTGTCTTATCCTTATCAATGTTTCCGTTGATAGAAATAACTAAATTTTCAGGAGAGAAAATGTTGTTGTAGTAATTTACCATATCTTCTTTTGTGATGTTTGGAATATTTTTTTCTAAAACTTTAGATGATATTGAGTATGGTGAATTTTGATAGATTAAATCTCTGTACTCTTCGATTGCTCGTTGAAGAGGAATATCTTTATTTCTTTTGATTGTGTTTAATTTTTCTGTTTTGACTTTGTCAATTTCATAATCTTCAAATGTTGCATTGTTAACTACTTCATTCAACAATTCTAAAGTTTTGTCATATTCGTCTTTTGTTGTTAGAACGTTTATTGCAAAAGCATCTGCACTTGCAGTTGGTTGAATTTTAATTCCGTTATCTTCTAACACTTGTGATAATTCAAGTGAAGAATAATTTTTGGTTCCTCGCATCATTGCAGATGCTGTAAGATTTGCTGTTCCCGCTTTTTTCTCTGCAAGTTGTCCACCTTTAGCGTAGATACTTATTGCAATAATATCATTTACATTATTGGGAGTATAAAGCATAGTTGCTCCATCAGAAAGTTTGTACTTTTGAGTTTGAGCGTTTTCGCTAACGAGTTCTGCTGTTGATGGAGTTTCTTGTGTTAATGAGGCTACCGGAATTTCCTTTGCACTTTTAGGTAATACGATAGATACTGCACTCTTATTTATTCCAAGATATTTTTCTGCAACTTTTTTTACATCTTCTTTTGATACATTTTGAATATTATCAAGATATGTATCATAGAACTTGATGTCATTAGTTAAAGCCATTGTATATCCTATTTCTGTTGCAATATTTGTTATTGATTCTCTTGAATAATATGTGCTTCTTTCAATTATATTTTTAGCAAGTTTAAGTTGGTCATCTGTAACGCCATTTTTTTGAATTTTTTCGATTTCGTTAAAGATTGTCTCTTGAACTATTTTGCATTTTGTTGGTTCGTAATTTGCTGTGATATAGAAAATTCCATCATCACGGAAGGTAGAATTTCCTGCATCGACAGAAAAAGCAATTCGTTTTTTCTCTTTTAGTACTTGGTTAAGAACTGAAGATCTTCCATCTCCAAGAATAGTTGCAAGAACATCTAATGCGTAAGAATCTTTTTCATCAATTGGTGTTCCTCTAAATCCGATAACCATATATCCTGATTCAGTATCCAAATATTCAACTTTTTTTTGTTGTTTTGTTAGCGGAGCTTCTTTTGTGTAAATTGTTTTTGTTTGTTTTTTGTATTCAGCATTAAATGCTTCTTTGGTTTTTTCAATGGCATGGTTTGTATCAACATCCCCAATAATTACTGTTACCATATTAGATGGGGAGTAGTTTTTGTTGTAAAAATTCAAAACTTGATCTCTTGTGATTGTTTCAATAACATCACTTCTTCCTATAACTTTTCTTTTATAAGGGTGAGTTGTATATAGCATTGAATTTAAGTTGTCTTGCATTATTTTTGTTGGAGAATTTAAGTCTTTGCTGATTTCTTCAAGGACAACTTTTCTTTCTTTTTCCATTTCTTTTCTTGGAATAAGTGGGTGAAGAATCATATCTCCGTGCAAATCCATTGCCAAATCAAAATCTTTTGAAGGAATAGTTATATAATAATGAGTAAAATCTTTACTTGTTGCAGCATTAGTTATTGCTCCTTTTGTTTCTAGGATTTTATCAAATTCTCCAGGCTCATGGGTTTTAGTACCTTTAAAGAATAAATGTTCTAAAAAGTGAGCAACTCCGTTATTATAATCATCTTCATCAACGGAACCTGTTTTAATCCAAGTGTCTATTGTTACAATAGGATTATTTTTAACTTCTTGAACTACAACGGTTTGACCATTATCAAGTTTGTACATTTGTGCTTGAGAAGCCCAAACTACATTTCCACATACCAATATTGCTGCAACTATTATAAATTTTTTCATAGAAAACCATCCTTTTTGATAGTGATTATATAATAAAATTAAATAAAAAATATAACCTTGTCGGAGGAAATATTAAACAGGTTGTACGTCTTGTAACATTTCAGTAGATTTGAATTTTCTTGGAGATTTTAGTTCAATATATTCTTTCAAAACTTGGAATGATACTGTACAAACTTTTTCATTTGCTTTTGTTTCGTATTCTCCGATTTCATCAAAGTCATTTGTTGCCATTTGTTTGAAAAAATCTCGTAACTTGTGTGGCATTTGTTTCTTTGCTGAATATAATTTCCCTGCACATTCCTTGCATACAACTCCACCTGCCGTAGGAACGAAATACATTGTTTCTTCTCCAATATCGCATCTACAGTGCAGGCATGTGTCAAATTCTATTGAAAAGCCTGATTCAATCATCATTTTAAGCTGAAACTTTATTACAGCAATAAGAATTTCGACTTTGTTTTGAGCTGCTGAAATTGTATTAAGAGCTTTATATAAAAGGTTATAAATAACTTCCGAACTTGGGTCATCTTCCAACCCAAAATTATTAACTACTTCTGTTACATACATTGAGTAGAAAATTTTATCAATATCTTGGCGAGTTTTGTTGAAAGTGTTTAAGACTTCTGCTTGGCAAATAGTATCTAAATTCTTTCCCTTGTGGAGCATAAGGGTATTAGCGACAAGCAAATCCATCCTTGCACCTAATTTACTTTTAGGTTTTTTGACTCCCTTTGCTACTCCCCTGATTAGTCCCTTATCTTTTGAATACATAACAATAATTTTGTCTGATTCACTAAGATTGTAGGCTTTTAGATTAATTGCGTCTGTTACAAAACTATTTTGCATTATTCTTAATTTTTGTTCATGCCTGTACCGTGGTAGATTCCTCTCATCATCTGTTCAAGTTCAGGTTTGTTATCTGAATATGTAAGAGCAGTTTCTTTAGAGATTTTTTCTTCGTTGTACAGTTTGTACAATGACATGTTCATTGTTGTCATATTATTGAATGAACCGTTTTTAACAAGTTCATAAATTTGTTCCAATTCGTCTTTCTGAATAAAGTCTTTAACTGTCGGTGTTACAACTAAGATTTCAGTTGCAGGAAGACGCGTTCCTCCATCGATTGCAGGAACTAGTTTTTGAGAAATTGTTCCTCTCAAAGTGTTTGCAATTTGGCTTCTGATAAATGGTCTTTCATTTGGTTCAAACAAGTTGATAATTCTGGCTACTGTTTGAACGGAATCGTTTGTGTGGATTGTTGATACAACAAGGTGTCCAGTTTCAGCTGCTTTCAATGCAGATTCAATGGTTTCTCTATCACGAATTTCACCGATGAAGATAACGTCCGGGTCTTGTCGTAAGGCATATTTAACACCATCTGAGAATGACGGAGTATCAATCAATAACTGTCTTTGAGAAACAATTGATTTTTTATTTGAGAAGATAAATTCGACCGGATCTTCAATTGTAACTATGTGTTTTGCAACAGATGCGTTGATATAGTCAATCAAAGAGGCAATCGTTGTTGATTTACCTGAACCCGTTGGTCCTGTTACAAGAACAAGTCCATTGTTGAAAGATGCAAATTCTTCCAATGTTTCAGGTAAGTATAATTCTTTAAATGTTTTGATATAATAAGGAATCGCACGAATAACCATTGCGGTTTTCCCCAATTGTCTAGACATGTTCACACGGAAACGAGAGCAGCCGGGGATTTCGTATGAAAAGTCAATATCAAAAAATCTTGTAATTCTGTCTTTCAAGTGCTGCGGAGCAACGGTTCTTATAGTGAATTCCATGTCTTCACTTGTAAGAGGAGGAAGGTTAATTCTCATGATTTGACCTGAAACTCTGATTGCAGGTCTTTCACCTTCGCAAATGTGAGCATCAGATGCTCCCACGGAAACCGCTTGTCTTAGAAAGTCTTCAATATAAAAATCATTATTGCTCATATAGCCCTCTTTTTCATTTACAGCATATCATATTTTTAAGTTTTGCACAACTCTCTTCTCCGTGCTATCATTCAGTTGTTGGAATTATGATAGAAATAGAAAAGATTAGGGATTTATTGCAAAATAAAAATTTTGTAATGTTTGTGTCGTCTGTGATTTTTATGACAGGGATACTTGCTTGTTTTTACTCTTTAGCAATCCCTTTTTCTATTGTGATAACTCTTTTGCTTATTTTGTTTTTGAACCTAAAAATATTTTCTGTTCGACGAGTTGTTGTTTGGATAGGAATTTTTTATTTAGGCTTTTTCTTGACTTTTTGTAAAATTAAGAATTATGACGAACTTCTTGCTAATGCTCCAATGAATGGTGTTTTTACTGGAAGAATTGTCAGTGTTCCTAATTCTCCGGAGAAAACTAAGTCAAAGTTCTTTGTTCAAATTGATTCCTTCTCCGGTAAATTTATAAGTGGGAAAACTCTTGCTAATATATCAGCCTCAGAGAATGTTATATCTAAGTTGAATATCGGAGAAGAAATAAAATTGGAAGGGCATTTGAGAAAACCTTTTTCTGCAACAAATCCTTCTCAATTCGATTATAGTTCGTATTTGAGAAATTATAATGTCTTTACCGTTTTGTATTCAGAAGATGAAAATTTAGAAGTTCTTAGTACAAAAATGAGTTATAGGTGGAAATTTCTCAAAGGGTTAAATAATACAAGAAATCGGGTTCTTTCTTATCATTCAAAATATTTGAAAAGTCCCAACTTAGAAATTTTAGGTGGAATTGTTTTTGGAGATGATGCGGTTGCCCCTCCGGATTATATTAAGAATTCATTTATAAATTCGGGCTTACTTCATATTCTTGCTGCTTCAGGGATGAATGTTGCTTTTATTTTTAGCTTTTGGTTTTTGATTATGAAATTCTTTCGTGTTCCATACAAACCTCGTGTTTTGTCCGGAATGCTGATGATTATTCTCTATACTCTTATGACAGGGCTTGGGGCTTCTGTTGTTCGTGCAGCTCTTATGATGTTATTTGTATTATGCGGAAAATTGATAGATAGAGATGCTCATAGTGTTTCATTGTTGTCATTTGTTGCTGTTTTGATGTTGATATATAATCCTGCGTATATCAATGATGTGAGTTTTCAATTATCATTTCTTGTAACGCTTGGGCTAATTACAACTGCAAATATAAGCTCCTCAAAATTGGATAAAATTCCGGAATGGTTAAAGGCTCCAATCTTGATTCCTGTTGTTGCTCAAATTTGGATTGCTCCTATTCAAATGTTTTATTTTAATACTTTTAGTTTGTATTCTGTGTTTGCAAATATATCAACTGTAACATTGCTGAGTGTAATAAGTTTTGGCGGTTTTGTAAGTTCATTACTTGCAGTGATTCCTCAAATTGCAGATATTGTGTGTCGAATTTTTGATTTCTTTTTAAATTATTTATTAAATATTCTTGTTTGGATTTCAGATTTCTGGGGAAATCTTCCTCACAGCATGCTCGTAACTACTCATCCTGATTTATTTCAATTGAGCTTATATTATGTAGCATTACTTTTAATTACACTTTTGTTAAAATTCGAAAAATATAAAAATGCTTGTTGGGTTTTAATTTGTTCTGTTTTGATAATTCTATCTACAACATATACTCCTGTGTCAAAAAACTTAGAGGTTATTGCCTTTGATGTTGGAAATGCGGATTCTTTTATGATAAAAACCCCAGAAAATAAATATTTCTTTATCGATACTGGCAAAGCTCCATATAAAAGTGGAAATTCACAAGCCAAGATAATAATGCTCAAATATTTAAAAGATAGAGGTATAAAGAATTTAGAAGGTGTAATTGTTACTCACTTTGATAATGATCATTCGGGCGGAGCGTCTGAATTTATAGAAAATACAAAAGTTAAAACCTTGTATTTGAACTCTTTGGAAAAAGAAACTCAAACAGCAAAGAATATTTTTAAGACGCTGAAAACTAACCATCAAAACATGAAAATTGTCAAAAATAATGATGCAATTTATTCTGAACCTGATTTGAATATTAAAACATTTAAAGCGGATGTAAGAGGCAAGAATAGAAGCAATGAATCTTCAACGGTAACTCTTTTGAGCTATAAAAATTTCGATATGCTATTTATGGGGGATGCCGGGATTGAAGCATTTAAGCAAATTAAGAAGTATCTTCCTAAAAATGTCGAAGTTCTAAAAGTTGGGCATCATGGTGGTCCAAATGTCGTTGACTATGATATGTTAGATTATTTAGGAACAAAAGTTTCCCTAATTTCAACAGGTTTAAATTATTTTGGACATCCTAATCGTGGAACTTTGGATATTTTGCGAAACACGGATATTTTAAGGACTGATTTATTGAATTCAATTAAATTTTCTACAGATGGAAATTCTTATAAAATTTATTCTTATGATACCCATGATAAAAAATATGAATTGAAAGAAAATTTTTATGCGAAATAGGATAGAATTTTCTACCAAACTTGACAAAATTATCGTACTTTTTACACTAAATGTTAAGAATGTAAAATCCTTACTGCGAGAGGGTTTTACTTGCTAAAATTTTTGAGAATAACCCCATGGGGGTTGAAATTTTAAATTTTTGTAATAATATAGTTACATAATCACATTCAAAAAGACGAAAATCTTAGAAAAAAAATAAGAACAAAAAGTAGTCTTGGAGAATTTTCAATTTACAACTAGAGGATTACATTTTGAAAAAATTATTACTATTCACTATTGCACTAGTGCTAATGTCGTTTGCACAAGTGCAGGCGGCCAATGTAAATACCGTTAAGGCAGCGATAGTAAAACATTCTATCGAAATGGGCGTAGATCCAGCAATTACACTAAGTATTGCGAAAACAGAATCAGGTTTTAGACACGAAGCTAGAAGCTCACATGGTGCAGTAGGAGTTTTCCAGCTTATGCCGTCAACCGCAAGAAGAATGGGCTTAAATCCATATTCACTTGATGATAATATCAAAGGTGGCATTATGTACTATAAATCAATGTACAAAATGTTTGGGTCAATGGAATTAGCTTTAGCAGCTTATAATGCAGGTCCTGCAAATGTTAAAAAATATCGTGCAGTTCCTCCATTTGGTGAAACAAGAAGATTTGTTGCTAAAATTACAGCTGATTATAGACATTTTAAAGCTCATCCGGATCCAGCAATGGTTGCTTACAAAGGTGGAAGTGTAAAAACTGTTACAGGTGCAAAACCTATGGCAATTGCATCTTCTCCAAAGACTCCGGCTGGTGCAGCTAAAATGGTCGCAAAATCAGCTCCGCTACCGGTGTCAAGAATCGAAGAGTCTAGAAGACATAATGCAGAGTTGATTAAAGGATTACCTGCAGAAGTCGAGTTAAAATCTCAATCAGTTGCGATTTAGGATTCAGGTCGAAAGTTAATTAAAAAAGAGTCGGATAATAAATCCGGCTCTTCTTATTGCAATGTTTTATAGTTTTCCAAATTT
>CALAWF010000002.1 GCA_937894665.1 uncultured bacterium
AGTATCTGTATCAGTATCAGTATCAGTGTCAGTATCTGTATCTGTATCAGTATCTGTATCAGTGTCAGTATCAGTGTCAGTGTCAGTGTCAGTGTCAGTGTCAGTATCAGTATCAGTATCTGTGTCAGTATCAGTGTCAGTATCTGTATCTGTATCAGTGTCAGTATCAGTATCAGTGTCAGTATCAGTATCAGTATCAGTATCAGTGTCAGTATCAGTGTCAGTGTCAGTGTCAGTGTCAGTATCAGTATCAGTATCAGTATCAGTATCTGTATCTGTATCAGTATCAGTATCAGTATCTGTGTCTGTGTCTGGAACTAATGGGGTATCATCTTCATCGTAGTAGTTTCTTTCTGTTTCTGTTCTTCCGATACCTTCAACATCATCAGGTCTTACAGAATGACCCATTGGGTCGCCATCAACACCTATCATTTTATTTGTTGAGTCATCCGGCTTTTTAGAATATCCATCTTTACCAAAGTGTACATAAACTCCGTTAGCATAGATATTATCTGCTGTGATGTCCATTTTCCCGTTATCAAGAACTGCATTTGTTACTCTTACGGTTGAATCAGCCCATGCTTCATGTCCTCCGTCAACAAGTTCTTCTGTAGGTCTGATATTGTGGTTAATATCAAGAGCTTTAAGAATTACATTGTTTGGAAGAATTTCTGATTTATAATCGTCTTTATCATAGCCTTTGTCGAACGCATAACCATCATGATGAGGTCCAAAATAATCTTCTCCGTTGATGATTGCTGGGTCTTCAATATGACCTAAGTTTGTTATTGTAAGGTTTTTACCTCTTGTAATAACAGTCATATCGCCTTCAGCCGTAATGTTATCGATAGTTGTATTACCTGCAAGTTCAAGGTATAAGTCGCCTTCTCTTGCAATCATTGTGCAAATTGCGTTTTTGATAACTTCACCATCTCTGCCATATTCGTTAAAGCTATTTTCTTTCAAGTAAATATTTTCGTTAGCCAATCCATCCATTTTGTAGTGGTCTGCATCTGTTTGGATGAATGTAACTTTGTTATCCTTAGTACCAATACTGCCGTTTGAAATTAATGAAATTCCTTTACCCTCAATATTAGTTTCATTTTCTTTTGTGCTAGCGTTAATCATATTATATCTTTTACCGCTTGCTTTGCCGGTTGTAATATGATCTAAATCATCCACTGTTAAGATAACTTTACCGTCAGCTTTAATTTTATCGATATTCATATCAGAATCGATTGCTGCATAGTTAATTACTAAATCATCCGGTTTGTTTGCTTTATTTGTGGTTGTTGCAGTAACTTTACCTTTGATATTTCCATTAATTGATTTTGTAAAATCTCTTGAACCATCGGCTTTAGGTCCAATACCTGTACAACCGGTTCCTTGGCATGCTTTTTGTTGAACATCAAGACCAATTGTTCCGTCTGTAACATTCATATTCAAGTCGCCACCTGCATTCAATAAAGTTTTTACAACTCCATAGTTTAGTAAACTTCCATTATCAATTGCAATATTAATATTGTTTCCTGCAGTAACATAGTTATTGTTGTCTGTTTTATCACCAATTATAACATTACTATTTTTGTTATCGATGTTTACATTTTTCTTTGCATTTGCCAAGCCTTTAACGTTAACGCCACCTTTGCCAGAGTTTGTAATATTAATATCGTCTGTTGAGTTAACTCTGCCTGAGCTATTTAAATCTAATGCACCGTTTTTATTGATTAAGTTAACATTATTATTTGTACCGGAAACTTTTCCATTGATTTCAAATGTTTTTCCTTCATTTGTCATTGTTAATTCTGAAGTGTTAGAAGAAACATTTCCGTCAACTTTCAAAACTCCTGCAGTATTTGTGATGGTTGTTGTATTTTTGTCTTTGAAAGCGGATTTATCAGAATCTGTAGTAGCAGAGTTATCATTATTAACGGTTCCTGCAATGTTCATTCCGCCTTCACCATTGTTTGTAATATCCAAACTTCCAGAAGTCGTTACTTTGCCGGTTTTACCAATGTTTAATGTATTACCATCATTTAAAATAGTTGTTTTATTGGTTAGATTTTTTCCGCCATCATTTGTTACTGTTCCATTGATGTCTAAGTTTCCTGCATTGTTAGTAATTGACAAGTTAGAATTTTCGGCATTAACTTTTCCGCTATTTTCAATAACAAATCCGCCATCTCCATTATTAATCATATTAATAGAGCCGAATTCTTTTTCCTCATCTGTCAATTTATTAGTTACTGTTCCTGAGATGTTAAATTGATGTCCATCATTTGTAAATGTTGAATCTCCGCCATTTACGAATGTTCCACCAATCGTTAAATCTCCGGTTTTATTTGTAACGGTTGCAGTTTTGTTATTTGTAGCTGAACCTGATATATTCAAGCCTCCTGCACCTGTATTTAACATTGCAAGATTGTTTGATGAAATAGAACCGTTGTTTTTAATGTTTAAACCAGCTTTACCGTGGTTAGTGTATGTTGCATCTCCTCCTGTTGTAACAGAGCCTGAAACATTTAAACCACCTTGACCGTGTTCAGTATTAAGAAATTCTGCATTCCCAGTTGTATTGAATTTCCCAGAAATATTTAAAGCTCCGGTATTATCAAGTTTTGAATCTGCAATATCGTATCCTACATCATCTGCAAGATAGCCGTTTTGAACTTTTGCATCTCCATCGTGATTTACCGTTCCTGTAATATTTAAACCTTGTCCACCTTTATTTCTTATGAACAAGTTTCCTTTAGTATCAATGTTTCCGGAAATTGTTAAACCTGAATTTTCTGCATTTGATTTGATTTCATCTTCACTTGAAAATGCTGCAAATGGGCTGTTGAATATTTGAGTTGTACCGTTGTTTTTAACATTCCCAGAAATATCCATAGAACCTTTGTTATTATCAAATTGAACTAATCCTTTAGCATTTGCAATATTACCAGAAATAACAGTTCCGTTTTTACCGTAGTTATTGATTTCAATTCCACTGTAATTTGCATTTGCGGCACCTTTTCCATATTCGTAATTGCCACCTGTTGCATAATTAACAACATCACCGGCAATATTTACCCCTGTATTTGAAGTAATTTTGATTTGACCGGTAGCATCGCTGATGAAAGCATTTCCTGTTGATAAATTGCTTGTATTAACTAAGTTATTAAATAAAGCATTTGCTTGAGATTCACTTGTAAGTGCCAACATTTGATTTTCGTTAACACCACCAATAATGCCTGCTCCTTTGGCAATATTTACTTGACCTCCAATAATATCAACATTCCCTGCTGATATTACTTTACCGTTGATGGTAACCGGAGCTCCGCCATTAGCTGACGTGCTGGTTGCGGCATTTAAAGTTTCTGTTGTTTGTTTATTTTTTAAAACGTCATAATTGCCTTGAGTTGGCGTATAAACACCTAAAGAACCAACGTTAAGAACGCCTGATGCTCCTACAACCATTCCGTTTGGTGAAATGAATATGGCCTTACCATTATAGAACCCATTATTTCTCATTGTATTAACCAAACCGTTGATGTTAATTTGGTTATCAACCATGTTTACAAAAGTTTCAATGTCAGTTGCACCATATTTATAGATTAAGTTTGCAATATCACCTTTTGATAAGTTAAAGTTTTCATAGTGTCTAAACCCAACATCGCCATTTGCCTTTGTTGGGTTAATATTATAAACTCCATTATTTCCAGTAACCCCTGAGATGTCGCTGGCAACAACAGATAATAGCATTGATTGTTGTGCAATAAATAGAGCCGTTAGAGCCGAAGCTACAATTCGTTTACTACGTTTTCTGCTATTTTTCATGTGAATATCCTTTCAAATTATATAATTAGATAGTTTAAATAATCGGTCTAGTTAAATATATTCTAGCAAGTACATGGAAAAATAGTGTTGAATATTACTTTTCTTTAAGCCCATGCTTCACATGCTATAAATAACTATTACTTTATTAATAACGATTCTAAATATATAAAATTGCTAGGTATTCGTCTTTTGTAAAGTTATATTAATCAGAATTTTTTACAAGCGTTTTATGTGCTATTACGTATCCTGCGTAAAATATTACAAGGCATAATAACATTTGCCAGCTTCCTGGAATAAATAATAAGTATTTCTTAAATATATACAATAATATTCCTGTTGGAATTGCTGAAATTATTATTCTAAATATTGTATTTTTAGGCAAATTTAATTTTAATTCCGGTAGAACAATAATTAAACTTAACAGTAAGTACAAGAAATTAGCAGAAAGTGTTGCTATTCCTACACCAACTAATCCCATCTTCGGAATTAAAACAACATTAAGAATAACACCGATAATTCCAGATATTAGTTTGATTATAAATTCAATGTGAGTTTTATTTGCAAGGTGATATTGCAATGTTGTGTAGTCTGTCATTGCCAAGAAAAATACACCAAATGAAAAATATGGAACAAGGATGCTTGCTTCATAGAATTTTGCATTTGTAAACATATGAGTATAATCAACACTATAAAGGCTAATTATAGATATTACTGGCAAAGCAACTAGAATGTAATATCCTAAGAATTTTGAAATAATTGGTCTTACATCTATTTTTGCTTCATATAAGTTAATAATTCTCGGTATTGCAGCAACTGTAATCATTGCAAATAGTGTCATTAAGATTGGTAAAGTAAGTCCATATCCAACCCCTACAAGTGCAGCTTTTGAAAATCCGCTGATACCATTCATAATAAATTTATTACTTTGGGTTATAATCCACGCACTAAGTGATGTTGCTGCAATTGGAATTCCGTATTTAATAATTGGTACAATAAATTTCCATTCGATTTTTTGGAATTTAAAAACCTTGAGAATTTCACTCTGATAAAGCAATAATATATCTATTAGTGATATTGAAACACCCATTGCTAATAAAATTGACGCTGCTCCAAGGTTGAAGAATTTTGCAAAGAATACTGCAAGAAAGATTGTTGCAAATTGATTTAAGATTGTTGTTAAAGTATAAGATACTGATTTTAATTGAGCTCTTAGTAATTGAGACAACAATGCTCTTATTGCAACAGGAATGATAAGGAATAGTACCGCAAGAAAATATTTGAACGGAACATGGAAAAAGCTATATAAACTATCTTTAAAGATAAAAGATATTGCAAACATTAAAACCATATTTAATGTTAGTATTGCAACTAATGTTGTTAAATATTTTGGCAAATCTTCCATTAATTGGTGATGACGGAAGAATCTTAATCCTGATAAGCCAACCCAATCTGAAAATAGTATGCACAGGAATGATAGCATTGCAATTGATATTGTGTATAATCCATATTGCTCTGTTGAAAATAGGCAGGTATAAATTGGTACCGTAATAACGTTACCTAACATTCCGCATAATTTTGACGGTGCATACTTAAGCATGTCTGTAAATATGCCTTTAACTTCTTTTGTTTCAAGTTCTTTGTTTTCTATATATTCCATATTTCCTCTTAATCCTCTATAATTTCTCCGAATAAATCATATTCATCCACTCTGGTTATTTTAACGGATTCAATATCTCCGGGGATGACTTCTTGCGAGCTTGTTGCATATACAAGTCCATCAATTTCAGGAGCATCATGTTCTGATCTCATAATTATAACTCCATCATCCGTGTATCCCTCTACGATACATTTTATGGTCTTACCTATATATTTTTCGTTATTTTCTAATGAAATTTGTTGTTGTAATTCCATTAGTTTATTTCGTCTTTCTTTTTTTACTTTTTCGCTAAGATGCCCTTCTAGCATGTCAGAATAGGTTCCTTCTTCTCTTGAATATTCAAATGCACCCATTCTATCAAACTTAACATCTTTAACAAAATTATATAAATGATTAAATTCTTCTTCTGTTTCTCCTGGGTAACCTACAATTAGTGAGGTTCTAACAGAAACATTAGGAATTCTATCTCTTATCTTTTGAACAAGTTCTTTATAATCCATTACTGGGCGTTTCATTCTCTTTAGCATTTCAGGATGAGAATGTTGTAGTGGTATATCTACATATTTTACTACCTTATCTAAATTTGCGATAGCATCAATAAGTTCATCTGTCATTTGTGTTGGGTAAGCATACATAATTCTTATCCATGACAAGTTTTCAATTTTATTTAATTCTTGCAGTAATTGCGGAAGAGCTTGTTTTCCGTATAAATCAATTCCATAAGAAGATGTATCTTGTGCAATTAGAATAATTTCTGTTACGCCCTTATCAACAAGAGCTTTTGCTTCTTTAACAATATTTTCTATTGGTCTTGAGATATACTTTCCTCTTAATTTTGGAATAATGCAGTATCCGCAACTATAGTTACATCCTTCCCCAATTTTGAGGTAAGAACTTGCCCCCATTGTTATTTGTTGCCTTGGAATATCTTCTGGGTAGTGATATTCAGGGGTTTCATCTATAATACTTTCATATTCCTGACCTTTAGCAATGTCATCAACAATTTTTACAACATCTTTTAAGTTTGATGTACCTATCATTCCTGACAATTCCGGAATTGCTTCTTTTAAATCTTTATCGTGTTTTTGAGATAGGCAACCGGTAACTATTACTTTTTTACCTTCCTCAATCATTTGGAGAATGCTTTGAACAGATTCTTTTTCCGCATCATGTATAAAAGAACATGTGTTAACGATAACTATATCTGCTTCATTTTCATCCAGTGTTATTTCATATCCTTTTTTATCTAATAGACCTAGCATAAGTTCAGCATCTACTAGATTTTTTGCACATCCATGGTTTATTAATGCTATTTTCATATATACCTCTTTATAAAATTTTATCATTAATTGTAAAATATATTCTAAATATTACAATTTATTGATAATTTTATAGTAAAATATAGCTATGAAAAGTGTTGAATTATTGGCTCCGGCAAAAAATTTAGAAACTGCAATCGGTGCAATAAATAGTGGTGCGGATGCAATTTATATCGGTGCGACGGATTTTGGTGCAAGGAAAAATGCCCCAAACTCCTTAGAAGACATAGAAAAGCTTGTAAAATTTGCTCATATATTTAATGTAAGTATTCACGTAGTAATTAATACAATTCTTAATAATAAAGAGCTTGATAATGCAATTGATTTGGTTAAAAACCTATATAATATTGGGGTTGATGCTATCATTGTTCAAGATATGGGCTTGTTAAAAGCTGCAATTGATGGTAAGTTACCTCCAATAGAAATACATGCAAGTACTCAATGTAATACGAGAACTCTTGAAAAGGCTAAGTTTTTCGATAGTTTGGGTCTCGCTCGAGTCATATTAGCCAGAGAACTTTCGATTGATAAAATCGCAGAAAGCTGCAAAAATACTCGTTGTGATATTGAAACCTTCATTCATGGGGCATTGTGCGTTTCTTACAGTGGGCAATGTTATTTATCTTTTGCAAATGGAGGACGTTCTGCAAATCGTGGAGAGTGTGCTCAACCTTGTCGAAAAAAGTATTCTCTGGTTGATGAATCAGGAAAAGTTCTGTTAAAGGATAAATATTTGTTATCATTGAAAGATTTTAATACCTCTGAAAATATTGAAAAACTTATTAATTGCGGTGTAAAATCCTTCAAAATTGAAGGCCGGTTAAAAGATATAAGTTATGTTCGAAATGTTACGGCTTATTATAATAATTTAATCAATAAATATGCGAATAGAACGTCTTCCGGAAAAGTTTTCCTAGATTTTGAACCTAATTTGAATAAAACGTTTAATCGAGGATATACCTCATATTTCTTAAATGGAAGAGAGCAATGTTTCAATTTCACTTCCCCAAAATCGAGAGGTGAAAAAATTGGAAAAATTTTAAGAATGTATAATAATTCTTTTGAAATAGATGCTGATTTACATCCTCAAGATGGTATTTGTTTTATGAATAATGGAGAAATGACCGGTTTTCTCGTTAACAAGGTTGAAGGTCGTCGTGTTTATCCAAATAAGATGGATGGCTTGAAAAATGGACTTATTTTGTATCGAAATTTCGATTCAAAATTCGAAAAACAGCTTGAAACATCTAAAACTGTACGAAAAATTGGCGTTAGTATAATTATTGAAAATTCTAAAATTATTGCGATAGATGAAGATTCTAATAGTGTAAATATAAATTTACCTGATGGTGAAATAGCTCAAAATATTGAAAAATTAAAACAAAATTATACTTCTCAATTTAACAAAATGGGTGATAGCAATTTCTATCTTATGAATATTAAAATATTGGATTATAATTTAAAGTTTATTCCTGTTTCAAAGATTAATGAGTTAAGACGTATATTGTTAAATATGTTAAGTGAAGAAAGGTTAAGAAATTACAAGCAAAAGCCTCAAAAACCTATTGGTTATGCGGAATTTTCTGAAAGAGAAATTGATTACAAAGGAAATGTTTTTAATTCTGAGGCTGAAAAATTTTATGATAACTGTAATTGCAAAGTTATAGAGCCTGCATTAGAGGCTCAGCAATCAATAAAACCCAATATTGAATTGATGAGAACCAAACATTGTCTAAAATTTGCAACTGGATTATGTGGAAAAGCTTGTAAAAAACTTTATTTGGTAGATTCAAAGGGTAAAAAATATCCTTTGAAATTCGATTGTAAAAATTGTGAAATGGTTGTTTTAAGTCCGTAATTAAAATTAAAGAAACCAAGATTGTTTAAATCTTGGCTTCTTATTATAGATATTTTCGTATTGTATTATTTTATCAATGCTTGAACTTCTTTGAAATTTGGATTTTTAGATGTTTTTAACCATTCAAATAAGGATATTTCAACGCAAGTAATTTTTGCCCCATATTGTTTAAGTAGTTCTAGACCTGCTTTATATTCTTTTTTATTTCTGCTAGCACAAGCATCCTTGATAACATAAACCTCAAAACCTTCGTTCATTAGAGCAACTGCTGTTTGTAGAACACAAATATGAGTTTCTATGCCCCCGATTGCGATTTGTTTTATTCCAGCTTCTTTAATTTCTTTAATTTTTTGTTCAAATGATGGTTCTAATAGAGCTGAAAAAGATGCTTTTTCGGTAACGAAAGTTTTTTCATCAAATGCTTCTTGTAACTGAAGAACGGTATGCCCTAATCCTTTTGGGTATTGTTCGGTAACGATTGTTGGAATTCCTAGGACCTTAGCCGCTTTGGCTACTTTTGTCATATTTTGAGTAACTTCTTCGCCATATTTTGAGGCTTGCACCAATCTGTCTTGAATATCGATAATAACTAAAGCACTTTCTTCAATATTTAACATTTCTATTCTCCTTTTTTAAATGCGTATTGTTTATACTCTTGTTTTAATTGCTTTAAAAGTTTCGTTAATTCCTTTTCTGTTAATTTACTAAGTGGAATTTCAAATCTTGAGTTTTCTGCACTATCTAAACCGCTATGTGTTATTTCAATCTTAAATTTGGCATAACCATTAAATCTAATAATTAGTTCGCTATGCAAAATATCATTCTTTAGGCTGAAAACGCTTTCAATATTATTTGAATATTGGCTTACTTGTGTATTTGTAAGTTTTGTTTCGCATTCTTTTTGAAATCTAAAAAATATTGGTTCAATAACATTTTTCATTTTGTTCGTAAATGCAACTTTGAATAGTTTAAAATCCTTATGTGGAGCTTGCTCTTCGTCTAACCATCCATTTGACAACTCTAATGAAGCTGAAAGTGATGCAGTCATTTCATCGTTCTGAATTGCAGATTTTAAGCTGTCTTGAGTAATTTTATCAAGGGCTTCAAAAGATTGGATACCTATTTTTGAGATTCCAGCTCTAATTTTGAAGTTATCACCTATTTTATCTTGAATTTTTTGAATTAGATTTTTTGAGCCGTCAAAATCAATGTTAGGTAATATCAAATAAAATTTTCCACCTCTTGCAGTTGCAATAATGTCTTCTTTTCTGACTGAGTTTTTAATAATTCCGGCAAGACGGTTTGTTGATATTTTTGTTTTATTTTTTTCGTCTAATGTTAGAATTGCAAATATTCCATTTTGAATTCTTAAATCATCAGCTATATCAATAAAA
>CALAWF010000003.1 GCA_937894665.1 uncultured bacterium
AAAGTGAACATTATTAAATGTTGGGGTTGAAACCCCAACCTACATTATTATTCTTGATTTTAGAGAATAAAAAATTAAAAAGCTGGATTCTTTAGGGCTAAAGCTCTCAGAATGACATAAATTGAAAGGAGAAATTATAATTATTTTTCTTCGGCTTCGTCGCAATCAAGAACTTCGTTAATATGTTCAATAAGTTCTGTTGAGTGGTAATGAACAGCGTGTTCTGATTTATGGTGAATATCAACCAAATGGTAGTGCATTGCCATTTCTAATTTAATTAGCGCAATGTTATAATCATAAATATTAGATACATAAGTTTCCAACGAATTAATATAATCTTTTCTTGCATCTTGCAATGCTACATAATTAAGTTCCCCAGTTTTATATTTATTTTCTACGGCTTTTAAATTTTCATCCGCTTGAAGAACTTTCATTTTGGTTATAGCAATTTGGTTTTGTGCTTTATCACAATTATTGAGAGATTTTTTCACTTCAAAATACAAATTTTTCTTGAATAAATCGATTTCATTATCAGCCAAATTCAACTGAGCATTTGCACCTTTTATACTATGTTTTAACTCCATCAAATTCACAGAAGAAGTCAAATTTACACCAACTTGCAAACTATTATTTGTTGCATAATTTGAATTATTAAAACCATATTTTGCACTAACATTCAAATCCGGTAAATAAGTTCTTTTTATATATAAAAGAGATTGCTCCATCGCTTGCTTTGTAGAGATTAAAACATTCAAATCCGGACTGTTTTGATAAGCCAATTCTACGGCATTATCGGGATTGAATGGAAATTTTACAGATGAAAAATCGTTCAATTTCAAATTTTCACTATCGAAATTCATTTTACTCGAAAAAGTTGGAGTATCTTTGAGTGTGTAATTAGCCTTAGTTTCAACATACATTGTATTGTTCATGTCAAGGATAGAGTTTTTATAATTATTTTGACTTTCAATTAAATTAATTTTTGCAGCACTCAAATTCAGTTCTGCAGTTTTCAAATCTGATTTATCTCTATTTTTTGCAAGAGTTAGAAATTTTTCGTTCAAATTTACATTTTCTTGAGCAACTTTTAATAATGCTTTTGCCCTCAAAAGTTCATAATACCGGAGTTTTACATCAAAAATAGTATTGCAAAGACTGTCCATAAATTCATATTCTGCACCTATTTTGTAAAACTCTTCCATCTTGATATAAGCTGTAGTTTTCCCAAAATTCCACACTAATTTATTTACAGACAAAGCCACCGTCGGCAATTCCCGATAATGGGAATTATAGTAACTGTTATCTGAATTATTTTCATTATAAAACCCTGCACCAAGACTAATTACAGGGAAATATTGAGATTTAGCAATCCCAACATTACTTTGAGCAATATCTAATTGATATTTTTTTTGTTTAATTTTAGGACTATTTTTAAAAGCCACAGCAAGACAATCTATCATAGATAGAGCTGAACCATCTTTTATATCAACACTTCTTGAAAATTGAGCATCTTCAATTGCAAAAGCAGAAGAGGTTTCGGCTAACATAAAAACTATAATAAATATTACTATCTTTTTTAGGCTCATATATTAATTATACAATATTTGTCAAGTAGTCCTTACACATATAAAAGAGAAAGTAATTAGCAAATTACAAAACTTGATACTAATCTTCTTGTTGATAGCCAAAATTTTTCAAAATGTTTTGTTTTTTACGCCAATCTTTTTCAACTTTAACTTCTAATTCCAAATAGACTTTTTTTTCAACAATTTTTTCTAATTCTAAACGAGCTTCTGTACCGATTTTTTTCAGCAAACTTCCACCTTTACCAATCAAAATACCCTTTTGACTTTTTTGCTCACAATAAATTGTTGCATAAATTTTGTCTATTTCTTCTTTTTCTTGATACTTTGTAACTTTCACTGCAACAGAATGAGGAATTTCATCAGAAGTGTTTAATAAAATCTTTTCACGAATAACTTCCTCTGTTACATCACGCATAGTTTCTTCCGTAACAACATCCTCAGGATACAAGGCTTCACCTTCCGGTAGTTTTTTGAAAATATTTTTCATCAAAGTATCAATATTTCTACCTGTTTTTGCAGAAATTCGAACAACCGGAAGATTCTCTTCAAACAACGTTTTGTAAGATAGCAGATTTTCTTCAACCTTTTCAGGCTTTTTAATTTTATCAACTTTATTCATTACAATAATAATCGGAATTTTTGTCTGCAACAAATGTTGAGCAATCCATTTATCACCTTTACCCGCAGGATCAGAACCGTCAACGAGAAACAAAATCACATCCGCATCAGGCACCGCAATTTTTGCTTCATCCAACAAAAATTCTCCTAATTTGTTCAAAGGTTTATGAACTCCGGGAGTATCAACAAAAACTATTTGACCTTCCTTGTTTGTATAAATTCCTTTAATTCTTTTTCTTGTAGTTTGAGCCTTGTCAGTAGTAATAACAATTTTTTGACCAAGAATTTGGTTTAAAAGAGTTGACTTACCTACATTCGGGCGTCCAATTATTGCAACAAATCCACTTTTCATAAACATATTGTAACATAAATTTCATTTTTTTTAATAAACTAGCAATTTTTTTTACTATCGGGTATTATATATAGTAGTGTAGTTGTTAGATTAGTGGAAAATATGATTTCTAAGAAAAATATTATAACTGTAGCTATTGTAGCTTCTTTGATGACAGGGATTTCAACTGTTGCAGAAGCGAATACCGCAAATAATTTACTCCAAATGGATGTAAAGCGATCTTCTGTTGCGGATTCAGTAGATGTAACTTTTTACACAACAGGCGACTCTACAAATTCTATTGTTAGCAGGAAATCTAATAACCGATATGTTGTTTTATTACCAAATGTTTCAGGTTCAAGCTCTGTTACCCCAGGAATTGGAGGAGTAAAAGATTTAATTACTGATGTTGATGTAAAACACGTTGATGATGGTATCGGCGGTTATATGAAAGTAACTTTCGGAACAACAAAACCGGTAAATATCAGAACTTATGTCAAGAAAACTGCACCTTTAACACAAGCTCAAAAAGATTATAAAGCACTAATTGCTCAAAATATTAAGCCTGCGGTTCAAACATCTACCGCTCAGCAACCTAAAAAGGTTACAACACCACAATCTCAACCGGCTGTAAACAAACAACCGGCACAAAAAACTACACCACATCCGGTTGCTCAAACAAAACCGGCAAATAATGCAAACACAACTAAGGCTGCACCAAAAACTGAAACAAAAGCAATTACATTACCTAAAATCAGTTTGACAACAATTACCCAACCAAAAGTTAAAACAGAACAACCAAAACCAAAAGTAGTTGAACAACAACCTAAGGTTACACCAAAGCCTCAAGCTGTAACTAAACCTATTCAAATTCCACAACAAGAAAAAACGGTAAATAGTGCAGTTCATCCTGTTGAAAAATATGTTCCAACAGTAAAATTTGATGCAAATGGAAACCGTCAAATTGATTTAGAGCCAAGAGTTAACCATGAAATTGTAAGAGAAAATTATTCAAATAATGTAAAAACAGATAATGCCCCAACAGTTGAAAATACAAAAGCAGTAGAAACAACTACACAAGAAACAAAAACGCCAAATCTTGACACAAACAAAGGGCATCATACTCCGTTATGGATGATTTTAGCCGGTGGAATTGGTCTATTTGCACTGGTTATAGTAGTTAATGCAATTGCAAAAGCATCACAAAAAAATACGGACAACTTAAAATCGTTCTTTGCCGTTTCTACTAACAACCAATTAAAAAGACGTAAAGAATTCCAAGATATTATTGATGATGAAAATCTAAATTGGCAAGAAAAATATAAAAAATATTCAGAAAAAGATAAAGAACAAAAACAGGTTGAAAAATCAAAAGATATGTCTTATGTAACAAATATTTCTGCAACCAAAAAAGCTATTATCTTACCTGAAGACAAGTCAAACTCAATTCCTACATTGAGTTCTAGACGCCAAGTTAGTGGTATCACAAATATACCATCTATCAAAATAAACAATTTTAGAGAAAAATTACAAGCTCAGATTTCACAAATGGAACACGCTATATCTCAAACACCAAGTATTGAACCACCTGAAGATATTAATTTAGATGTTCATTCAGAAGATGATACAATTATGAATAAGTTTTCTGATATTAAATTGAAATCTTTTGCAAAACCTGTTAATCTAAAACAAACACACAGAACATTATTAGACGAAGAAGACAAAAAACAAACCAGAAATAAATCTTTCAAAGAAGGTAGATTTGTTAAACTGAAAAATTCGCCGCTAAATGTCAACAAAAGAAAATCTGCAAGCTCACAACTTAATGTTTCAGATGTAATGGATTCAGGTAGAAAATATTTAACTAATTATAATGGGGAAATGAAAATGGACAAACAAAATGAAAATTACTTGTTATCTTCACTCGACGAGTATTTATCAATTCTTGATTCAGAAGATACAAAACAAACATCTACAGTCGCTGAAAGTTTATCAAGAGTAAGACCTGAAACAAACGTTATGAGCCGTTCAGGAATTACAAACCCAATTTCAAGAGGCTCAAATCCAATGGCTAAATCAAACGCTCACTATATGAATGGTTTAATCGTAAAATCAGGATATAATATTGATTCTGAAAAAGGATTTTACCTTGTAAATATGGATGGCGTTTCTGCTTTAGTTGGAAGAATTAAAGATGATATTTTCATTTTGAAAAAATTCGACCACGTTGTAGATAAACAACTTCAAGTTAGACAAGATTACGGTACAGTTTATATCGTAAAAGTAGGCGGATTCAAATGTTTAGTGGATGTTGCTAAAGATAAAATGGGAACATTAATTGAAATCTAACAACCATTAAAAATAATTCTTAAAAAGTGGATAGACTAAAAATAGACTATTCACTTTTTAATTATTTCTACATTAATTATTAATATATAGGAAGAGATGAATTGATAAAAAAAATTGCAGCAATAATTTGTTTAGTAATAATTGCAAGTATTTTATGTATAACTAAAAATACTCCTTCAAATACGCAAAACCAAACAACCATTCAATTTGCTTCTTGGGGATCTGAATCTGAAATCAGTATCCTTAAACCGATTTTATTAGATTTTGAAAAAGAAAATCCCGATATAAAAATTGATTTTATGCACATTCCGCAAAATTATTTTCAAAAAATTCATCTTCTTTTTGCCTCAAATACTGCTCCGGATGTTATTTTTATGAATAATCAATACCTCCCAATATACGCAAATGCCGGAGTGTTGGAAGATTTATCAACTTACAAAAAAGATTTTGAATATAACAAATTTTTCCCAATTGCACTTGAAACTTTGAGTTATAAAAACAAAGTTTATGCAATTCCACGAGATGTTTCAACTCTCGTAGTTTTTTATAACAAAGATATTTTCGACAAATACAACGTTCCATATCCAAACAAAAATTGGACAATAAACGATCTTCTAACAACAGCACAAAAATTAACACATTCCCCTCAAATCTTTGGAATATCTTTTGAAGAAGAACCATTGTTTTATCTTCCGTACCTAAGTTATTTTGGGGTAAAAGACCTATCTAAAAATACGAAACAAATGCAGGATGGCTTAGATTTTTATGCTAATTTGAGAACCAAATACCATGTAGCACCAAGAAGAGAAGAATCGGCAAGTGCAACAATGGCACAAATGTTTTTACAAGAAAAACTCGGAATGCACATTTCCGGACGTTGGCTTGTTCCAAAATATAGACAAGAAGCCAAATTTAGATGGGATGTTGTGAGATTTCCGGATAATAATGGATTACACAGCTCCCCTGTCGATGCTTCCGGCTGGGCAATCTCTAAATCCTCTAAACACAAAGCAGAAGCCATTAAACTCGTTAAATATTTATCATCAAAAGAAAGTTCCGATAAATTTACACAAAGTGGACTAATCGTACCAGCGAGAATTGATGTCGCAAATTCTAAAACCTTTTTAGATAAAAATACTCCACAAAATTCAAAAGAGTTTTTAGAAATTTTGAACAATGCAACACCAACACCAGTAACTTTGAATTTCAAAGAAATCACAGACACAATGAAAACCCAAAATGAAGGACTATTTAACAAATAAAACTATACAAATAACAGATATAGATATAAGAAAATATTTGTAGTAAGATTACTTCACAAGATAAATTAGGATATTTTAAGGAGAGTATAATTGAAATTAGCATTGTTATTCTTTATTGGATTTCTATGTGGTGTAGGTTGTTATTGGTTATTTGACAAGAAGATTCAAATCACGATTAGAACTAAAAAAACAATAAATGATAAAAAAATTACTCTCAAAGATTATACCTACTCTAAAGATATTAAAAAAGATTTAACCAATATAATAGATAAAAAATTCTACAAAGCAAAAATACTATTAACTGAAATTAAAAGAAAAGGAAAACTTCCAATAGATTTATCTCCCGCAATTTTATACAGCCTAACAACCATTGCAAATACTCCAAACTGGGATACACAGTTAGATGATGAAAGTTTACACAATTTAAACAGAATATATGAAAGATGGCAACAGCATATAAAAGCCGACAAAGCAAAAACTCAAGTAGTTGGAATTGCAGAAAATATGCAACAACAAGATTATTGGGAAGGGACAGAAGAAGAATATTTGCAAGCACTTGAAGATGGATTAATTGGTGAAAACACAAAAGTAAGAATTTACGAAAGCAATGGCTGGTTAGTTCAAAATGCAGATGGTACAGTTGAAGAAACTTGGGATAAACCGACGGATTAAAATATATATTATTTTAAACTTCGCCAATAACCCCTATTCTTATCATCCGGATTTATATCTCTTTTGGCGTAATCATAACAACCACGGCCATTATATGTACTTCCATCAGCCTTTTCAGAACAAAGTTTATACCAATGTCCAACATTAAATAAGAAAACATCACGCCCATATTGATTTGGACCTTTATAAGGTCCATTTATGTCAAATGTTATTGATAAACCATCATACTGTCCATGATGGTAAAAATCAATACCCGAAATTAAAGACCCATCAATCAAAATATGACCAGTACCAGGAGGAGTACTCCAAATTGTTAGACCATATAATCCTCCATAATGACCACTATACTTACCAGAGTAGTCTTTCATTTTCAAATTATTAACAACTTCTGATAGAGAAAGATTTTTCATAATTTTAAATTTTGACAAAAAATCAGCATTCAATTCTTTAAATAATTCAGTATTTTCCGTTATACAATTATTTATTTTTGAACTAGATAAATCACCACAAATATAATATAAATCTTCGTAACTATCGTAACCAAAATCATTTGCGGTTTCTTTTAGAGCATTTTGAATTAAACTACTTGTTCTCCAAAATCCTGTTTTATATTGTCTGATTTTGTATTCGTGCATTAATGTCGGCAGTGTCATCGCTGCAACGACACCAATAATGCCTAATGTAATCAATACCTCCGCCAATGTAAATGCAAAAGTTTTCATTACAATAGTTTTTCTTTTGTTGATTATAGTAAACATAATATTTAATATAATCTCTTTTGATGACCATGTCAATATTATAGAATACTAAGTATGAATAAAGATTTTGGATATATTTTAGGGGCAAATATTAGAGCTGAAAGACTAAGAAGGCATTACACCCAAGATAAGCTCGCCGAACTTTTAGATATGAGCATAAATTATGTAGGCAAAATCGAAAGAGGAGTAGTTATTCCAAGTGCATTAGTGATTTTTAAATTATCCAAAATTCTCAAAGTTGATATAAATGATTTTTATAAAGAAATTGAAAATCCAAAAGAAACGGTTAAGATTTAACCGTTTCTTTTTTAATATTTATCAATTATGCAATCTCTAGTTCATATCCTAGTTCTTGAAATATTTTCACTACTGTAGAAAACTTTGGCTCTTTTTCATTTTTAAAAATACTATATAAATGAGTTCGAGAAATACCTGCTTTTTGAGCAAATCCTGCAACAGTATCCTTAGCCTTGATAACAATTTCCAATGCTCGACAGAAAGAATTAAAATCTCCATCTTCTAAATAATCTTTTAAATTCGCATTCAAATATAGTTTAATATCTTCATCGGATTTTAAATCTTTAATAATATAACTTTCTAAGTCTAAAGTATTTTTTAAATCTTTCATTGCAAATTTCTCCATTCTTGAAGTAACTTTCTTGCTTTTTCTATATCCTTCGATTGAGTTGATTTATTCCCACCATTTATTAGTAATACTATAATTTCATCTATTTCAGTATAATAAATTCGATAACCCGCACCAAATTTTAATCTTAATTCAGAAATTTCAGAATCAATTTTCTTGTAATCACCAAAGTTATTTTCAAGCAATCTGGTTAATCTACTTTGTATTCGTGCTTTTGTAACTTTGTCCAACGAATTCATCCATTCAATAAATGGAGTTTTATTATTCTCAAAATGGGCTATTTTAACTATTCGTTGTTTCATATTAATAGTGTACTCTATAGCAGACACATTGTCAAGATGATAACAAGCTGAAAAGAAACGGTTAAGATTTAACCGTTTCTTTTCTTGAATATGATATAAATTTCAATTTGTTATTAGACCATAGCCATTTCCGCAGAGAAAGGGTTGGAGGAGGAACACACCTTGTTATCAGCCAATACTTCAGACTTGATAACAGCTAGGTCTTGTTGCATTAATCTTCTTGGAGATCCTTCTTCCATTGAGTGGTTTCTCAACAAATATGATGGGTGGAAAATAGCCATTGCTTTATAAACTTTTCCATTAACAGTAACTTCAAACCATTGACCACGAACTTTTGAAATTTGAACTTTTTTATCTTTCCAGAATGACTTTAATGCTGTTGCACCACAGAAAATAATTGCTTGCGGATTCATAATATCAATTTGTGCATTTAAAAATCTTTCACACATAGCTTTTTCAACATCAGTTGGAACTCTATTTTCCGGAGGTCTGCATTTTACAGTATTAATAATATACAAATCATCTTGTCTTGAAATTCCTGCTTCTTCCAAAAATTTATTCAAAAGCTGTCCAGCTCTACCAACAAATGGTTTACCTGTTTCATCTTCATTTTCTCCTGGAGCTTCCCCGATTAAAACAATCTTTGCAGTTTCAGGATTTCCATCTGCAAAAACCACATTATGACGGGTTTTTGACAAGATACAATCAGTACAACTTTCGCATTTTGCCTGTAAAATATCTAAACAGCCTTTCTTAATCATCTATTACTCTCTCCTCATAGTTAATTTATTTTCATCTTTATTTTAGATTTTTGAAATATCCGATATTGTATCGTCTGCAATATCTTTTCAATTCTTTGATTATTATATCAGATAATAAAAATACTGCAATCAAATTTGGAACAGCCAAGAATAATGTAAACGCATCAGACAAATTCACTACACTTTTCAAATTCATAGCAGAACCAATCACGATAAATAAACAATATATTACTTGGAAAGTTCTTGTTGTAGCCTTTGATTCTCCGAACAAGAAATTCCAACTTTTTGTTCCATAATACGAACCGCAAAGCATTGTTGAAAGAACAAAACAAGCAGCCATAAATGTTAATAAAATAGGGAAGAACGGACAAACAGTAGCAAAAGCTCTTGAAGTTAATTCAATCCCTTCAATTCCTGTTGCATTCAAATATGAACCGGTAACAACAATAATAAAAGCAGTTGCCGCACCAACTATAACCGTATCAACAAACGGTTGAAGCATAGCAATAAAAGCCTGAGCTACAGGTTTACTTGTTTTTACCGCAGAAAAAGCAATTGGAGCAGTACCCAAACCAGCTTCGTTTGCAAACATTGCTCGTCTAAATCCCCAAAGCAAACATCCCCAAACACCACCGGAAACAATGGCTTGAGGTTGAAATGATTCTCTTAAAATTAGTGAAACGGTATGTGGAATATGATTAAAATTCAACAAGCAAATTATAAAAGCAGAAAATACATACAAGCTGCACATCACAGGAGTAACTTTTGAAGTAAATTTTCCAATAGCTTTAATTCCGCCAATAACCGTAACATACGTAATTATTGCAACAATTAAACCAAATACCCAACGTTGCCCAGCAAACAAGCCAGTTACATTTGTAATTTGAGTAGTAATTGCATTTATCTGGAACAAATTCCATCCGCCAATCATTGCAAATACACAACAAACTGCATAAATCTTTGCAAGATATGGAGTATATGGTTTTATCCAAGGGGCTCTAAGTCCATTAATAATATAATACATAGGGCCACCGGAAGATGAACCATCTTTATTAATTTGTCTAAATTTCAAACCTAAAAGAACTTCTGCAAACTTTAAAGCCATTGAGAAAATTCCAGCAATCATCATCCAAAAAATAACCCCCGGACCGCCTACAGAAACAGCTAACGCCGAACCAACAACATTACCCATGCCGGCAGAAGCTGAAATTGTCGCAGTTAGAGCCTGAAAAGATGAGACCTCACCGTGCTTTTTACGTTTTATTGTATCTTCATGTTTATATTTTTTTGTAATCAAATCTACTGCATGCTTAAAACCCCAGAACCCAATAAAACGAGTTCTAAAAGTAAAATAAAACGCCGCAATCATTAATAAAAGTATTAAAAATTCCACACGTACACCATGAATCGTTACGTGAGAAAAAATTATTCCTGAAATTTTATTCGCCACAGGCGATAAAATACTATCAATCTGGCTATCTAAATTCATAATTCCACTATATAATAAACAAGGTATGAAGTAAAATCACCCTATCTTGAAACATCATAAATAATTTCCAACATATCTTTCATAACCTGATTATAAGGGGTTGGGATACCGTGTTTTTTACCTAGTTCAATCATTGTTCCGGCAAACATTTCTACTTCTGTTTTTCTCCCTGCTTCTACATCTTGGAGCATTGAAGTTTTACCTTCTGGAATCATTTTATAAAAAGTTTTGATAGCTTCATCAATCATTAAATCTGTATTTTTAACACCTTCAGCTTTTGCAATTTGTTGAACTTCGTGCATAATTTTTTTCAACATAGTTTGAAATTTTTCACTATTTTGCATTTGCCCGAAAGTTAAACGTAAAATTGCAGAAGATTGATTAGAACTTACATTTAGCATATATTTTAGCCAATATGCGTGCAACATATCATCCGGAGTTTTATATGCAATTCCAACCTTGTCAAAATAATTTTTAACTAATTCAACATCACTAATATCAGTTTTGTTTTCATCCTTAACACCAAAAACTATATCGCCAATTCCATCGTGGGTAATATTATTTCCATCTCGCATCGCACTATGCCCGATAAAATATGAAATTGGAATATGTTTCCAGCCATATTTTTTTGCGATAATTTCTTCTGAAGATACACCATTAAGCAAAGATAAAATAATAGTATCTTCTTTTACAAAATTTTCGATATTTTTTATGACATCATTCAATCCATCAAACTTCGTTGCAATGATGATTAAATCTGCTTTATAATCATTTGCACTTGGCAAAATATAATTAAATTTTAAGGGTTTTCCATTAAAAATTTTTGGGGATTTTTTGTATTTTTCAAGTCTTTTTTCATCAACTAAAACTCTCAAAGAATTACAATCAAATTCATTTATTTTATTGGCATAAATTGAGCCTACTGCCCCAATTCCACAAATCAAACATTTTTTAATTTCATTCATAACAAAGTAATTTTATCATATTATTTTTTCAATATTAAAAAATTTTACATTATCTTAATTTTAAAGCAATTTACGCTAAAAAAAATACTTTATATAAATACGTAGAAGTGTAGTAAAAATTAGTGTGGTCAATTAGTGGGAATGGAAATTTTCAACCCTAGTCGGTTTGCTGTCGGCTTAACCCAAAGGGTACAATTCAATAATTTTGGAAGTAAAATTCACTTTGGTCAGTCTTTAGAACAAGACACTTTCCAAAGCTCTTCTCCTACGCAATTAGTTAACGAGGTAGTCATCAAAAAAATGATTACTCAGAACCCAGAATTAAAAAGACTTTTAAACGAAAATAATATTCCAATTCGTTTAAATATGCAAGAATTACAAGAATTGATGGATGGTCATTGCAAAACCACACAAGAATTTGCAGGAATGATTGCTAAAAACTTACCACAAGCACTAAGGCAACAAGTAAATCTCAAAGATCTAAAAGATGCTGCAATTTTACACGATTTCGGAAAAGTTTTAATTCCTCCGGAAATTCTGAACAAGCACGGCAAACTTACAGAAGAAGAACACAAAATTATGGATTTACATTCCATAATCGGATACGAAATGCTTAAAAATTCAGGAGTAAATGATGAAGTTTTGAAACTTGTAAAATTTCACCATAACAATTTTGAAGAAAAAGGGGCAAAACGAGATTACATCCCAGATATAAATTTGCAAATTTTGAATATTGCGGATAAATATTCTGCGTTGACAGAAAAAAGAGTTTATAAAGATGCTCTATCACCAAAACAAGCATTAACTATTATTTATTCAGATGTACAGAAAGGCGATGTGCATCCATTCTTGTTCCAAGCACTAGTCAAAGCAGTTACCCCGCCACAATCCGCCAAAATATATAATTAAATGAGTTCTAGAAATAAACGGTCTTAGATTATTGGCAAATCAGCTAGCTCAACGCATTAGATTGAGATATTAAATAATATAACGAACTTATTTCCTTTTGCCTTATTTTAACTATGTAAAGTTTTGTTACACAATATATAACAATTATAGCAATTTTTCATAATGAAAATTGTTTATATAAATGTAAGGGATATTTAAAGAAAAAGAAAATCGGGGAATACAAAACAAAGTCTTAAAAAAAGACAAACTAATTTTAAAAATTTTGGGAAATAAATTTAGGGGAAAATAAAAATCGAATCATCCATCATAATCAATCATTCTTTCTTGGGTGCTGAATATATTTCAGTGCCTTTTTTATTTATTAATATCAACAAAATCCAATTTGTAATCCAAAATTTGAGCAATATATTCAGCTTCCTTTAACGATAGAGATTCCCTGTTCAACTTTCCTAAAAGACTGTTATATGAGTAATTTTCACCAGTCATTTCGCTCAATTTTATTGCAAGATTTTTGAGCGTCATTCCTCGAGAAATTGCAAGCATTTTAATTTTTGCTTTAATAGTGTTCATAATAGAACAATTATATATTTTATTGACTTTTTATATAAAATTATTTATTATAATATTCGTATTCGAATATTATAATCTTAATATGAATATTATTTTGTATATGGGAGTTAAAAAATTGGATTGTTTAAAATTTTCAAAAGAATTAGGTTTCACACTGGCAGAAGTTCTAATCACACTAGGAATTATCGGCATTGTAGCCGCAATGACAATACCAACATTGATACATGAATACAAAATCCAACAATATAGAACTGGTTATTTAAGAACAAGTAGTTTAATTCAAAATGCACTCAAGCAAACTGCAAATGAATTTGGCTATGATAGTTATGAGGATTTCTTTTATATTTGCGGGAATTTACCCAAGTCTGCCGCAAGTTCATGCAGAAGTGAAAATGCAGAATTATTTAAACAAATAAACGATGATTTTTTATCAAGGTTTAAAGTTATGCAAAACCTTTCCGGTACACAATTTTATAATATGAAAGTCAAATTTAAAGATTATTCAGGAAAATATCAGAATTCATACTCGCAATTATATGGTATAACAACATATAACACACCGTATGGTGGTGGGCATATTTTAATAGATGGTTCACTAATTTCTAGTATTACATTCTTTTATCATGAACCGTCCGATGGATTTTCAATAACATTTGACACAAATGGACCATATAAAGGTCCAAATCAATATGGGCATGATATTTTCTTATATAATATTGGATATTGGTATAAACTTTGTTCTGAAAAAGCCGGAGGAAGTATATATAACGGTCGTGGCTGTTATGATTACGCTAAAAGAGACGTAAATCCTGACAATAAAAATAAAGGCTATTGGAAAAGTTTAAAATAGACTAATTATTTTTCTGTATAAATTTCAAATATCTATCGCATTGCTGAACTTTGTCATAACCCAACAATGTTCCAAGAATAAAATCTTGTTCAGGGGTATATTCATTCAATTTTGGCTGCTTAAAAGATTCAATAACTTTAATTGAACTCGGATTACCGAAAAAGACATTTATTTTTCCTTCATTAACCTTTTGAATTAAGTAAGAAATCTTTTCTCTTTTCAATCTTTGTTCAATAACTGGCTGATTTGCCTCTTTTTCAGTTGTCAAAATCAAGTTACGCAAACCTTTTTTATACTCATAAATATGATGAGAAAAAACTCTTAACTCGTTCCATTGTTTTGTTGTTGGAACAATTTTTCCACTTTGAAAACTCGGTTGAACAGGATAATACCCATTATAAGTACTTACAATTCTCATTTTCTCCCCCTTCATTTTTGTAAGGTTTACCTAACAAAATTATACTATACTATTTGAGATTATTTGTAAAGTGGTTTCATTAAGTAACGAAATATAACTGAAACATCTTTTATTTGTGATATACTTAATATCGAGGATAAATGGAGTAAGAAAATATGAAAGAAAGTTATTTTCCGCAAGAAATAGAAAAGAAATGGCAAAACATTTGGGAAGAAACAAAAGCATTCAAAACTCCGGATGCTTCTGACAAACCTAAATATTATGCCCTATCAATGTTCCCATATCCATCAGGGAAACTACATATGGGACACGTTAGAAACTACACAATTACAGACGTAATTGCAAGATTCAAAAAAGCAAACGGATTTAATGTTCTTCATCCAATCGGATGGGACAGTTTTGGTTTACCAGCCGAAAATGCTGCAATGAAACACCACGTTGACCCTGAAACTTGGACAGACGAAAACATTGCATATATGAAAAAACAACTAAAAATGTTGGGTCTATCTTATGATTGGGACAGAGAAGTTACAACTTGCAAACCTGAATATTATAAATGGACACAATGGTTGTTCTTACAATTATACAAAAAAGGGCTTGTTTATAAAAAAGAAGCTGCCGTAAACTGGTGTAACGAATGCGGTACAGTTTTAGCCAATGAACAAGTAATTGATGGCAAATGCTGGAGATGTGATAGTACTGTTGAGAAAAAATACTTATCTCAATGGTTCATCAAAATCACTGATTATGCAGATGTTTTGCTTGAAGATTTAGACAAACTTCCTGGATGGGGTGATAATGTTAAAACTATGCAGGCAAACTGGATTGGCAAATCAAAAGGTGCTATTTTCAAATTTCCTGTAATTGATGCTCCAAACGGTGAGAAAATTGAAGTTCCGGTTTATACAACAAGACCAGATACAGTTTTTGGTATTACATACCTTGTTGTAGCTCCTGAATACAAAGACATCGAAAAACTTACAACTCCGGAAAACAAAGAAGCAGTTGAAGAATATCGTGCAAATGCTCGAAAAATGTCTGAAATCGAAAGACTTTCAACAGAAAGAGTTAAAACAGGTGTTGCGTTAGGCACACATTGTAAAAACCCATTCAATGGCGAAATTTTCCCACTTTGGACAGCAGATTATGCTCTTGTTGAATATGGAACAGGTGCTGTAATGGCAGTTCCAACACACGATACAAGAGATTTTGCATTCGCTAAAAAATACAATATGCCAATGAAAGTTGTTATTGCTCCAGAAGATAACACTTCCCTTGATGCTTCAACAATGACAGAAGCCTACACTGAAGAAGGTATTCTTGTAAATTCCGGAGAATTTAACGGAATTAAAAATAACAAAGCTAAAAAAGCAATTACCCAATGGGCAGTTGATAAAGGTTTTGGAGAATTTAAAACTCAATACAGACTTCGTGATTGGTTAATTTCTCGTCAAAGATATTGGGGAGCTCCAATCCCTGTTGTATATTGCGACAAATGCGGAATTCAACCTGTACCGGAAGACCAATTACCGGTATTGTTACCAAAAGATGTTGATTTCTCTGTTGTAGGTAAATCACCAATAACAACATCTAAAACATTCAAAGATACCATTTGCCCTGTTTGTGGCGGACACGCTGTTCGTGAAACAGATACAATGGATACTTTCGTATGCTCAAGCTGGTACTATTTAAGATATTCTGATGCAAGAAATTCTAAAGAATGCTTTAACAAAGACAAAGTAAATCATTGGTTACCGGTTGACCAATACGTTGGCGGAATTGAACACGCAATTCTTCACTTGTTATATTCAAGATTTTTCACAAAAGCATTGCGTGATTGCGGATTGTTAGATTTTGATGAACCGTTTAAAAACTTGCTAACTCAAGGTATGGTTCTTAAAGACGGTTCTAAAATGTCAAAATCTAAAGGCAACACAGTTGACCCAGACGAAATCTTTGAAAACTATGGAGCAGATACTGCAAGATTATTTATTCTTTCTGATTCCCCACCAGCTAGAGATTTTGACTGGTCAGATGCAGGTGTTGAAGGTTGTTACAAATTCTTAAACAGAGTTTGGCGTCTAATCTCAACAAATCAAGATAATATTTCTCTAAATTATCCAAAATTTGTTGCGGGTTCCCTAAAAGACAAGTCAAATGACGATTTAGTAAGAACTGTACATATTGCAATCAAAGGAATTACAAATGATATTTCTAACGATTTCCAATTCAACACAGTTATTTCTAAATATAGAGAATTGACTAATGCAATCTACGATTGGCAAGCCCAAAAAGGTGATTTGACTGAAGAAGACAAACAAGTTTTGAGCTTTGCAGTTGTATCACTAATCAAATTGATGTCCCCTGTTGCAGTTCACTTGACAGAAGAGGCTTGGCACGATTTGGGCGGAGAAAAATCAATCCACGAAGAACCTTGGTGCGAGTGGGATGAAAACCTTGCTAAATCAAGTTCAATCACTTTGGTTGTCCAAGTTAACGGAAAAGTTAAGGACAAAATCGAAGTAGATGAAAGTCTTGACCAAGAAGAAATGAAACAAGTTGCACTAAATAGTGAAAAAGTTAAAACTTTGACTGACGGAAAAACAATTGTTAAAACAATCGTAGTTCCAAAGAAACTTGTTAATATTGTAGTTAAATAAAAAACTAAAATTTACAATACAGAAGAATTAGGTGTGGAAATTTTTTCTACACCTCTTCTTTTGTGGAATATAAATCCCAAAAGAAATCCCGAACCTTATCCCAAAAACTTAATTTTTCCTGAGATTTTTTTAGAGGAGGGTAGTACATATAAGTTGCTTCAAAATCCAAATAAGTACATCTGGCACCCTGTTTAATAAATCTTGCCAAACGTTTATTTACCTTAGCCTCTTTCGCTCTCAAACCATTTCTGTAATAAAACGGATGTGGAACCCTCATTATATCCATAGAATTGTCAGCAAGTAAGTGAATCCTACCATCACAACCCCACTGTTTGCTTAAAGCCTTTGCAAAATTCAGCATCTTAGTTCCCATCCCTAAGCGGGATATTCTTGAAGATAAAAAAGCAATGTAAAGAGAAGGAACTACTTTGCCATCTCTTTTTATATGTTCTGGGATACAACGCATTACAGTTTTTGCCCTTGCCTCTGAGTTTTTAGTTGAAAACATTGTAAAATTATCTACGGGATAATCATAATATCTCACAACAGACCTATGAATTAAATAATCCGGCATGGGTTTTGGAATATACTTTACCGGCGGATATTTTAAATGTGGATTAAGAATTGATAATATATTCATTATTATAACCACTCAAAGATTTCAGGAAATTTTTCTTTAAATCTTTTCAATGCTGCAACCATTTTACCATCTTTGTCAACATCATTTTCAAAATACATACAAGTATCACCAAGTCCGTACAAATAATTTTCAGGAATTTTACCTTCAATAAATTCATCTACCTTAAATTCTGTAGATTTAGAACGATTGTTGAACTTGAACCCCTGTTTTCTATAAAAAACTTGTGGAGGATGAAGCATATCAAACATATCTGTCGCAACTAAATGAATATTACCATTGCAAAAATTTTTAAAACTATCTTTCTTTGCAATTTTCATAAAAATAGAACCTAAGCCTTGCCTTTTAGGTCCTACACTCAATTTTTGTATCAACAATGAAGGATAACTTGTTGCATTTGGAGAATAAGAATGTTGTTTATTATTAACGATTTCAGGAAGTGCTTCCATCAATCCAACATACTTTCCATCCTTACACATTCTATACTCTATAGAACCGAAACAGTTTTTTCGAGAATATACATAAACATTTCCTATTGGTTTATGCGATTTTAATGGGGGAAATTTTAACATAGTATTGCTTTTAAATAACCTAAAAAATATTTTTTGCTAAATATTGAACACAATGTTAAAAAATAATAATATTCTATCTGAAATGTGATTTTGGTATATAATGATTTAAAGAAGTAGAGAATATATAAATAGTAGGGATTTAATTTTGAAAAAGAAATATCATTTTATCGCTATTGGCGGTGTAGGAATGAGCGGACTTGCAAAATACTTACTACAAAACGATTTTGAAGTATCCGGCTCAGATATAAATGACAGTAAATATGTCCAAGGTGTAAGAAAACTTGGAGCAAAAGTTCATATCGGACACGATGAAAATAACGTTCCTGATGATTGTATTGTTGTAGCAAGTACAGCAATCAGAGAAAACAATCCGGAAATTCAAAAAGCAAAAAGATTGGGCTTACCTATCTGGCACAGATCAGATTTATTAGCAGAAATTGCACAACACGAACCTTATTTTATCGGATTTTCCGGAACACACGGAAAAACAACAACCAGCGGATTATGTTCTTATGTTTTAGAAAAAGCAAATCTAAAACCTTCATATATTGTCGGTGGAATTATTCCTGAAATCAATACCAATGCTAATGCAGCTCACGATAAATTCTTTATTGCAGAACTTGATGAAAGTGATGGTACAATTGTTAAATATTCACCAAATCTTGTTGTTGTAAATAACTTAGAACCTGACCACCTTGATTTTTACAAAAATGGTTTAGAATCTATATTAGAAACATTTGAAAAATTTCTATCTAACCTTCGTGAAAATGCAGTTATCATGGCAAATACTGATAATGAAGGCGTTAAAAGACTTGTAAAATATTTCACAGAACATAAACTTGCACATAATGCTAAATTTGTTACTTACTCTATTGGCGGAAATACAGATTATTGTGCAAAAAACATTAATTATGGAGAAGATTTTACAACTTTTGATATTTATTACAAAGGTGAACTTCAAACAACTTTGAAAATTTGTTTGAAAGGTGTTCATAATGTTTATAACTCACTTGCTGTTTGGGGAAGTTTACACCAATCAGGAGTGAACATGGATTTAGTAAACCCACACTTTGCAACATTTACAGGAATGGGAAGAAGATTCCAAAAAGTTGGAGAATTTGACGGAATTTCAATTTACGATGATTATGCACATCACCCAACTGAAATTAAAGCAACATTATCATCTTCAAAATCATTCAAGAACAGAAATGTAATTGCAGTATTCCAGCCACATAGATATACCAGATTACAAAACCTTTGGAATGAATTTATGGGAGCTTTTTCAGATGTTGATAGAGTAGTAGTTACAGATGTTTATGCGGCAAGCGAAGACCCAATTGAAGGAATTAATTCAGAAGCATTTACAAATGAATTGAAAGAAAAAATTGATATTCCTTGCGAAAATATAAAAGGAGATATGAAAGCTGTTGCAAAACAACTTTATCCTACACTTAAATCCGGAGATGTGGTAATTGGTCTTGGTGCAGGTACAATCACAGCTTTAGGAAAAGAACTTTTAGCTCTACACGATGAAGGAGTAAAAGTTGGCAAGTAATTTTGAAAATGATTTCGAAATAAAAAAACTTACAACATTCAAAACCGGAGGAAAAATTTCACAAGTATTTTTTCCGGAGAGTGTTGAAGAATTTGTTCAAATTTTAAAGCAAAATGAAAACATTCCGGTATTTGGAAATCTTTCAAATACATTGATTTCAAGCAATGGATTTGATGGGAAAATTGCACTAACAACTCACATGAATTCTATCCAAATTGAAGGAACAAAAGTTATTGCAGAATGTGGAGTTAAAGGACCTAAATTAGCCCAAGAAGTTTGCCAATCCGGACTTTCAGGACTAGAATTTATGATTGGTTTCCCTGGTTCAATTGGTGGAGAGGTTTTTATGAACGCATCTGCCAATGGACAATGTATCAGTGATAAACTCACATCTGCAACTTGTTATTCTCCCGAAAAAGGGGTAGTTGAATATTCAAAAGATGAAATGGAATTTGGATATAGAAAATCACGTTGCAAAAAAGATAATTTAATTGTCCTACAAGCGAAATTTGAACTTGAGCCAAAATCACAGGAAGAAATTCAAAAACAAATGGATGAAAATTTGGCATTTAGAAAATCTCATCAACCATCACTTGCACTCCCTAATTGCGGAAGTATATTTAAAAATCCGCAAGGAGATTCTGCCGGAAGATTGCTAGATTCTGTGGGTGCAAAAAATTTGAGAGTCGGAGGGGCAAGAGTTTGGGAAAATCATGCAAACTTTATTGTGAATGATAACAACGGAACATCTACCGACATTTTAAATTTAATGTTTGAAATGTACACGAAAGTAAAAGAAAGTTATAATATAGAATTAGAACCAGAAATAATATTTTTGGGCGGATTAAACAAAAAGGAAAATGAAATATGGAAAATCTTGAACAAAAAATAGATACAAATGCAAAAATAGCTGTACTTTGCGGCGGAATGTCATCAGAAGCAGAAATTTCAAGACGTTCTGGTAAAGGCGTTTTTGACGCATTACAAAGACTCGGTTATAAAAATTCGGAACTCGTTGAAGTTGATGCAAATATCGCTCAAAAATTAAAAGAAGGGAATTATGATTATGCTTACAACGTACTTCACGGCAAATACGGAGAAGATGGTTGTATTCAAGGGATTTTAGAAATTATGCAAATTCCATATACCGGTTGTGGCGTTATGTCTTCAGCAATCTGTATGAACAAAGAATACACAAAAAGAATTTTATCAGCTAACCCAGATATTCCAATGGCAAAATCTGCTTTTGTTAGAAAAGGCGAAGATGTTATGGAAAAAACAAAAGATTTGAAATTCCCAGTATTTACAAAACCTGTTTCAGAAGGTTCTAGTTTTGGAATGACAAAAGTAAATACAAGAGAAGAACTTCCAAAAGCATATGAAGAAGCGGTTAAATATAATGATGATGTTCTTATCGAAGAATTTATCGATGGAATTTTCATGACTGTTGGGGTTTTAGAAAAAGATGGTGAAAATTTTGCAACTGAAATTTTAGAAATTATTCCTAAAAACGAATGGTATGATTATGAAGCAAAATACACCCCTGGAATGTCAAAGTTCATTCTCCCTGCAGAACTAGATGAAGATTTGACTAAGAAAACAAAAGAAGTTGCTATAAAAGCACACGTTGCAGCAGGATGCAGAGGAGTTTCCCGAGTAGATTTCATGGTTGGAAAAGACGGAGTTCCTTATGTTATTGAAATCAATACTTCTCCAGGAATGACTTCAACAAGCGACTTACCTGCACAATCAAAAGTTATGGGTATAAGCTACGATGAATTAGTACAAATCGTATTAAACGGAGCAGGATTAAATAAATAATGACAGAAGACAATTATAACAACAATAATCTGCCTGAAAAACCGGAAGAAGTAGATGAATTTTCACTTGCAATACATTCGGTTAAACATAAGCAGCTAGAAAGAAAAATCAGAAAAAAACGGAAAAGGGTAAACCGTTTAAAAGGATTTTTACGCTTTGTTGTTACAATTTTACTTCTATTTGGAGCTTATCACTTTTTTAAACTTCCACAATGGTATTTACCACAAGATGCGTTTACTAAAAAAGATGGTAAAACAGTAGAAATTATAAATAATAATATTGTTCCTACATCTATTATTTACGATGAATTACAAGATGTAAAAGTTCCTAGAGTACCAATATTTTTGATGAGTGTAAAACCTATCAAAAAAGAAATATTTAAAATTCCTGTTGTTAAATATATTTATGTAAGACGTTACGGTTTTCCGGCAAGAATTCAAATTATCATTAGAGAAAGAGTTCCTGTTGCTGTAATCAAAACAGAGTTGAAAAATAAACCGATAGCATTCTTCACATCAGACGGAGTTTTAGTTTCAAATAAAAACTATATGGGTTTATCTGAAACTAAATCCGCTCTTAAAATCTTAACAAATTCTCCAAAAGTAGAAAACTTCTGGACAGTAAAAAAAGTTGAAGAAGTTTCTAATATAGTAAAAGCAGTTGAATCATATTCAGGACAAAAAGTTGAATATGTAGATATGAAAAATCCTAACGATGTTTACGTAAAAATTCAAACAACAAGAATTCGTTTAGGGATGCTTGACAGCACAGTTTACGAGAGAATAAAAAGAATTTATACAATATTGCCACAAATAGGTGATATGGGTAACCAAGTGAATTATATTGATTTACGCTGGGATAAAGTAAATTATTTAAAACTTAAGAAAAATAATAAATAAACAACATGAGCTTTAATGATGACTATATAAAAATAAAAAAACTCGTCGCTCCGGAACTTGAAATTATTGAACAAAAAATGGTTAATCCCATAAATATTCAAGAACCGTTAAAAACTCATGTTACAAATTTTTTAAAATCCCCATCAAAAAGAATTCGTCCGACATTAGCAATTCTCTTATCAAAAGCCCTAGAAGAAGAATTATCAAATGAACAACTTGAACTTCTTTCAGCAATAGAGATTGTTCATAACGCATCTCTAATCCACGATGACATTATTGATGATTGCGAAATAAGACGTGGGCATAAAACAATTTCAGCAGAATTTAATAATAAACTCGGAGTAATTTCTGGAGATTATCTTCTATCTATTGCAATGGAAAAAATTGGGGAACTTAATTCAATAGAAATATTGAAAGAATTTTCTCACAACATAAAAAAAATGTGTATTGGCGAAATTAATCAAAATTTCAATAGATATAAAATTGGAACAATTGAAGAGTATATTGAAAAATCAAAAAACAAAACAGGTTACCTTTTTGAAACAGCAATAATTTGTAATTTGTTACTTTCACCAAAAACTTCAACGGATAAATTCAAAAATTTTGGACTGAATGTAGGAATAGCATTTCAAATTAGAGATGATTTATTAAATATTTTATCTACCGATACAACTAAACCCTCAAATAATGACATTGAAGAAGGGATATATAATGCACCTATTATTTATTCCGGCGACCCTAAAGACTTAACCTCGGGGATTGAAAAAACACGAAGTTTGTTGAATAATTATGTACAAGAAGCAGAGCAAGTGCTAATTAATCTTAAAGACAATCAGTACACAATAGCACTTAAAAAATTTTTGGAGCTTTTAAAAGATGTTTAATATATTTCAAAGTTGGGAAAACTATAAAAAAGCATTGAAAGAAAAACGTGAAGCAGCATGGATGAATTTCAAATTAAAACTTCCTGGAACTGTACAACGTAGAATTGACACATTTGAAGAGTGGTATAGAAACTACAAAGAAAGTGCTACTTGTGAAGTTATCGAAACAGTAGTATTTGTTGTTGTCATGGTAATTATCATCAGATTTTTTGTTGGAGAAATCAGGTGGATTCCATCAGGCTCTATGAACCCAACTCTTATTGAAGGGGACAGAATCGTAGTAGAAAGATATTCAAGATTTTTTGAAAGCCCTAAACGTGGAGATATTATGGTATTTTACCCTCCATCTACTAAATTATCCAATAGTCCATTACCATTACTTGCAAGACTTACAGGGATTTTCTGCAAAGATATTGCATATATCAAACGTGTAGTCGGACTTCCTGGTGAAACTATTGAAATCAAAGCGGAAAAAGATGGATCAGCTTATGTTTATATTAATGGTAAAAAATACGAAGAAGATTATATCAAAAGTATTTATGAATATCCGGAATGTCCAGACAAAAATATTGATCCATTATTCTTAGAAAGTGATCAAGTTATGAAATGCGGACCGTTCAAATTAGACAATGACAGCTATTTTATGATGGGAGATAATAGAGGGAACTCTCAAGATAGCAGATATTGGGGAACATTGAAAAAAGACAGATTTGTAGGTAGAGCAGTTTTAGTATTCTGGCCGCCACAACGAATGAAAGTTCTTCACAGATTAAATAACGAAAAATTAGAAAAATAATTTTTATATTTAAATTAAAAAAGAACGCTTCTATTGGAGCGTTCTTTTTATGTCTAAAAAATTATTATTATCTAACCTTATTTTCTGTTCCTTCTTTTAAACGTTTAATATTTTCTCTATGAAGGTAGATAACATAAATTGCAGCAATCACAGCATATGCAATATAAGCGAGAGGTGCATTCAAAAACCACATAATAAGAGGTGATAATGCTAAAGCAACAATTGAACCTAAAGAAACATATCTTGAAACCCAAGTAACTACGCCCCAAACAGCAGCAATAATCAAACCTGCTTGCCAATCAAGGGCTAACAATGTTCCAACACCGGAAGCAACTGATTTTCCACCTGTAAAGTTCAAAAATACAGATTTGCTATGACCTAAAATAACACAAATTGCAGCTAATACAGGTAACAATCCGATTTTTGCACAAGCAGTAGCAAAAATTGCAGTCAGTGCAACAGGAATTGCACCTTTAAGGGCATCTAAAAGCATTACTACGAAAAACCATTTTTTGCCCATTACACGTTTTACATTTGTTGCACCTGTTGAACCAGAGCCAACTGTTCTAATATCTTGTCCCGTGAATAATTTGACAATAATATATCCGGTTGGAATAGAACCTATCAAATAAGACGCTGCCATAACAAGTGCTATTTGTCTAAGAATTTCAGTATATTCCATAAATTTTCTCCATACTTCCTAACTTGAGAAAATTATATCATGCCTGAAACTTTATTGGCAAATTATTGTAAAATCATCTTAAAACTTAAATTCTCAACAACCGTTTGAACATTCATTGCCGGAGTAAGAGAAATTTGTCGTTTGGCATCTTCTACGCTTTTCATATCTTCCATCAATTTATAAAATAATGGTTTATTTTGTGAATTAGATTTCATCATTGAGAGCATATAATTTTGAATTTGAGAAAACACAACGATTGCACCATGTTCTGTAATAGATGTTGCCATTTTATTTTCAAATTCCAAAACCTGATTTCTGCCAGTTGTCCAATAATTAGAAATAAAATTTTCCACCAAATTATAATCTTGATTTTCTACAACAACAGAAGGAACAAAAAATGATTGAGCCCTAGATACAACTGTCGATATAATATCTGATTTATCTTTTGTCAAAAATATAAAAGTTGTATTCTTTGGAGGTTCTTCAAAAGTTTTAAGTAAAGCATTTGAAGTTGCTTCGGGAAAATTAATTTGATTTAGGGGCAAAAGATTTCCATCTTCATCTCTATCACAGAAAATATAAACACGATGATAATCACTCGTAATAGATAGTTCAGAAATTATAGATTTTGCTTGACCAATATTTATATTTTTTTTGCCTTTTGTTTCATCTTCATCAGATGAGCCTTCTTTAAAATCTAACCTTGTATAAATTTTTACCGCAGGATGAGTTTGTTCCCTAACCCATCGACAATTCAAACAATCACAATCATCATGCCCGTCTTTTGAACAATTTAACAATCTTGCGACATCCAAAGCTAATTCACATTGAGATTGAATATCAGGACCCCAAAATAATAAACAATGACTAATATTTTTATCTTCGTCATAAATTCCATTTTTAAAATATTCTAAAAGTTGTGGATATTTTTTAGAAATTTCATTATTGTAATATTGCATATTCAATCTCCTTATCAATATCCAAATTTGATTGCCCTGACTTTATTCGATACTCCGCATCAGTCAAATTTTGTTTCAATTTAACTAAATCCTTTAAAGATACATTTTTCAATTTTTGAATTTCCATTTTAACTCTAAACGGGTGCATATTTATTATTTTGGCAATCTCATCTGGTGAATGTTTAGCCGAATATGCTTTTATTTGTATTCTTCCATGCAATAGAGTATGCAAAACAGAAAGAATTTCCAGCGGATGTTTTTTGGACAATAATTTTTGATACTCTAAAAGTGCTTTGGATTTATTCCCCTCAACAAGATAATCTATAAATACAAATAAATCCTCATTTGTAACACAGATTTCTTTAATCATTTCTTTGGTTACAGGATTTTTCCCGGAATATATCTTTAATTTTTCAAGCTCAGAATCCAACATTCTCAAATTCGAACCAACTTGATAAAATATTGCACCCGCAATATCATCAGAAATTTTTAAATCTTTACTTTTTGCTTGCTGTTTAATCCACATTTCAAGTTCTGCCGTTTTGTATGACGGAATTTGATTAAATTCTTGTGCATTATACTTTGAAAGAATTTTAAATAATTTCTTTCTTTTATCAATTTTTTTCTGACTATCAGGAGGAAGTTGTGCGGTAAAAACA
>CALAWF010000004.1 GCA_937894665.1 uncultured bacterium
CCTAAAATAAATAATAATTTTATGAAAATTGTTGGTTCTGCAATTGGTGTTGCTGTTGGTTCTAAAGCGGCAATTAAACTTTCTAACTTTTTAAGAAATGATAAAGAGGCTAAGAAACCGGAAAGAAAATTAAAACTTATTGATATGATTGCAAATTTGGATGATTTGGTTGCTGTTCTTGTTCTTGCAAAAATACCATTTGCAGACAAGATTCATATAGAACGAGCTTTGCCTGTAATTTATTCTTTCTGTGGGTATCGTTCAGGGACTGGAGATTCAAGACGTTAAATTTGTTCAAACCATTCCGTGCAATGAGTTATAAATTTTTCAGGATAATCAGTGTACAAATCTTCTGCATGTCTTGCTTTTTCAAATAAGATAAAATCTTTTTTGCATTTTGCATTTTTAAAGAGTTTTTGTGTATGCCAAGGACAAACGGTAGGATCTTTATCTCCGGCGATAAATAATGTAGGCACTGTTATTTTTTCTACTAAATCGATTGGTTTTTCTTTGGGTAAAAAAGGGTTTCCAGCTCTAATTGTCAGCCATCTTAGGGGTTCAAACTTTTGGAATAATGTAGGAATCCACGCATTTGGTGAATACATTTTATTTTCAATTTTATAAAATTCTGTTGGAGCTGAAACTGCAATAATTCCATTGATGTTTTTATTTTTAGCTCCTGAGATTATAGACAATGCTCCTCCAAGAGAAAATCCAAGAACAAAGACTTTTTCATAATGCTTTTTGGCGTAATTTATTACGCAATTCAAGTCTTGCTCTTCTTTTGCGGTAAAAGTGTAAAAGCCTTTACTTTTCCCCGAACCTCTAAAATCCATCGTAATTATATCAAAAGTTTTGAATAAATCTTCTGATATTTTTTTGAAAATTTTTGAGTCTTTTGTCATAAACCATCCGGGGGCAATGATAATTACACTATTTCTAAATATGGAATAGTGATTTATTGCAATTTTTATGTTGTCTAAAGTTTTAAGAAAAACTTCTTGCATTATTTTGTTTCACCTGTAGGCATTATTATTTTGGAGAATTGTTCCATAAGTTCTGAAGCGTTAGGAATTTTACAAACATTCCCTGATGCAATCATTTGTACAAGTTTTTCTTCTTCAGGTGTTAATTTTTGAACTGTATCGCTGTATTTTTTATTTGGTTTTTCTAACATTTGAGAAATTTGTGTTGTATTTTTCTCGCTACGAGCAATAAAAGCATCCACCATTGTATTTAGTTCGTCTTTTGAAAAATTACATTCAATAACCGGTTTGAATTTTGCAAGTTGTTCATCTGTTACTAGGGATTGGTTGATGTTAAAAACTTCTCTGATGTCTTTCCCTAATCCATTAATATTTCCGGTCATGTAGTAAGAACATTTGTTGTTAACCCATCCGTTTATATCAACTTGGAAAGATATTTTTAATCCGAAAATATCCATTGATTCTGATATATGTAATGGTTCACAAGTTCTAAAGTTATCTAGATATCTTTTAGACAAAACATCAATTTGTTTATCTATGGCTAAAAATTCGTTTTTATCAGCCATTTCTTGCATTTGTTGAGCAGAATTTTTATTAACAGCTTGTTGTTCTTTTATAGTTTTTGTTTGCATTGCACTTGCAACTGTTGGAATAGATAGTAAAAGTGCGGAAATTATAAGTAATGATTTTAATTTTTTCATTTCAATTTATCCTTTTTATTCTAAAACCCCATAATTGATTGGAGCATGTTTTCTAAATCGTTTGCATTTAAAATTGTACAAGCATTATCGTTCATTAATACATCTATCAACCTTGCATCAGAAGATGAAAATCCGCTAAAAGAAATTTGGTTAGGATTTTTCAACATTCTTCCGTTGCCACCCTTTTTACGTGCTTCTTCTTGTAAAATAGAATCTCCAACATAAGCAAGTTGTTGTTTGGTAAAATTACATCTTACTTTTGGTGCAAAGGTTGAGATTTGTGCTTGTGATGCTGAAACTCCATAGATTTGTTCAAAACTTGAAGCAATTCCTTTTGCATCCGATACGAAATCTAATCTGCATTTGTTATTAATCCAACCGCCAATACTTACTTTGAATGCAAAATTAACTCCGCCCATATCTGTAACCATTGTTTCACTATAAGGTCTGCAGCTCTTTACACTATCTGCAAGTTTACTTCCTGTCGTATTTTGTTGCGGTTTGTATTGAGTATTTGCGGGTTTGTTATATTGTTGTGATGGAGTTGTTGTTGGTTTATTTATTTTCCTTGTCGTAGTTACAACGTCTGCGAGAACTTGCGAGCTAATAAATACTCCTAGTAGTATTAGAATTGTGAATATCTTTTTCATTAACTTCTCCAATGCTATTTTACGTTAATTATATAATTATATTCTTAAAATGCAAATAAATCGTTTGAATGGTATTTTGTTGGGATTTATTGTATAATAAGTTTGCAGTAATTGGGGAGAGCAAAATGGAAAAAAGAAATCCAAATGATTTACTTATTCTTGGAGCAAGTATTTTATTATTAGGAATATTGCTTATGACTTATTCTATTTCCACTTATAGGGAAACAAAATCTCTTGAAGATAAAATAGATTTTGAAGAAATCGATAACAATAATTCAATGTCTTCTTCTGATAAGTATTTCAAATATCTCTCTATTGCAGATTTCCTAAATCAAAAATTAAAGAAAAATGAAGGTCTGTTAATGAAAAATTCGAGCTGTGCTTATCTTGATTATGCTCAACATAATGCTCTTGCTCTTTATCGTTTAACATATAGTGGTATGGAAACTGATGAAGCTAGAAAAAGTGTTGCTGCGGGAAATATTAGAAACTTGTACAGCATGCTTGATAATTATAAAACATGTAAACAATCAAATGATTATAAAAAAGAACTGGGCGATATTTTGACGGATATTCAAAAAACAGATGATTTGTATTCTCAAAGACAGGATAGAATAAATAGTTTTATGAATGATTATCAACAAGCTTCTACTCAGCAACAAGCTTCACCCCAACAGCCTATGGATGTGCAACAACCTATTCAAACTCCAATGACAACAACTTATCCAATGCAGAATGCTCAACCTGTAGTTGACCAACAACCGGCACAAGCTTCGAATTATCCGGCTAATTCCACCCCTCAGACTCAACAACCATTTGAAATCCGTCATTGATACTTTAATAAGTGATATTTATACACTTATTATATAAGTTTTTGCTTAATATCAGTAGATATTGAGCATTTTCGCATTTTGTATAAAAATCAAGCATAAAAAAAACCACTCATTGCTGAGTGGGTCGTTTTCTGCATCCTAATGGTCTCTTTTAGTGTTTATTATTTAGGAGTTTATATGTTTTTGGGGTTAATGAACTATTTATATTTAGTGTTTCGACTACACTTAAATCTTATACAATTATTATGCCACGAGAAGAAAATAAAGTCAACAATATTGTTTTATAAATTTTTAGGAAATCCTAAAAGCTAGTAATAGTGTACAATTTACACTTTACAAAAGTTAACAATCTGTATTGCGGCTAAATTATTCTCAGTTTGAAAAGTTTGAGAGTTCTGAAACGGTTGTTTCGAGTTTTTCTGCAATATCAATGAGAGTATCAAGTGACGGTTTGGAGAAGGCAACTTCAATTTTCCCAATAAAATTTAGTGATAAACCCAGTCTATCAGCAAGTTCTTGCTGAGTTAGATTTAGCTCTTTTCTCCTCTTTTTGATATTTTTACCTAACTGTTTGTAAAAAAACTCTCTCATATACGTACAGTTTATACGTAAGCTATATTGAATTATACGTATTCTCTGTACGTATAAATATCTGCAAAAAATTGTTACCATTAACGTATGAAGAAATTAAATAAAGTTTTGGCTTTTACGTTAGCAGAAGTATTGATTACTTTGGGCATTATTGGAGTTGTTGCTGCTATGACTATTCCAACTCTTTTGACTAATTTGCAAAATCGAAAACTAGAAAGCCAGTTTAAAGAAGGTTATTCAATTTTGAGCCAAGCATTCAAGTCTTGGCAAGATGATGGTATTGAAGGACGTTCTTACAAGAATTTTATTCCCTATTTTACAGGAGTTACAGATTGTGGCGATACGAATGAAACAAAAGATGATGACGAATATTGTATGGTTCGCACATCTAATACTGATGGTTCAGGAAGTCATGTAACAAATGCGGATTTTAATTATCGAAATTTTTCAAGGACAACAAAAAGTATTAATACCCGATTTCTTGATGATGGGCAATTTTATCTTCAAAATGGTATGTTGATTATGTTTGATCAAAATCAGCCGGATATACTTATTAGTATGGATATTAATGGAAAGAAACAAGGTCCAAATATTTGGGGATATGATTTGTTTACTTTTCAAGTGAAAGAAAATGCAATGAACGGAGTCTATGAACTTGTTCCTATGGGTGCTCCAGATACTTATTATACAAGTAAGGAATCTTATTGTTCCCTAACTTCTGGTTCCAGTATGAATGGCATTGGATGTGCCTATTACGCAATATCTGATTCCGGATATTTTAAAAATTTGAAAAAATAACCCTAGTAAACAATTTGTACGTTAACTTTTCTTGCTCGAGCCTTATTATCAAAATCGATTAGAACAACTTGCTGCCATTGTCCAAGTTGTAATACTCCATCAATAAGAGGAATATGAGTTGAATTTCCAACGATGGAGGCTCTTACGTGTGCATAGCCATTTCCATCGTGCCACATTTCGTCGTGGTGATAATTTGCATTTACTGGGGCAATTTTTTCTAATGCTTCAGGTAAATCAACAAGCAATCCTGGTTCAAACTCAATATTGGTAATTGAAACAGTACTTCCTTGTGCATAAATATAAACAACTGCATTTTGTAATACGTGGTTATAAACAACATTACGTATTTGTGGAGTTATATCTATAATATCGGTATTCCCCTTAGTATGTACTGTGAAAACGTCATTAATAATTGTCATTTTATACCCCTGAGTTATTAAAATACTCCTTTTGTCTGCAACTAAATTGTAACATAAATAAACTCTTAATGACGTGTAGAGTTTATTTCTTTAAAATAACAATTAAATTCCTTTCGTGGTTTTCCCCGAGAGGGAGAGAATATTCTATAATATCAACAATTTTAGCATTATATTTTTTTAAGATAGAATTAGCTTCTTCAATTTCTTGAGGGGTTTTTCGTGATTTGTAAGCTACAAAATATCCCCCTTTTTTTAGTTTTGGAAGTGCGTATTCACAAATATTTTTTAAAGATGATACAGCTCGAGAAGTTATCATGTCAAATTTTGCATCGAGAGTTTCGACTCTTGAACAAACAGGTTCTAAATTTTCGATATTTAATTTATCTTTCAATGTTTGTACTGCTCGGATTTTTTTTGCAATGCTATCTAGTGCTGTAACTTTCAATTTAGGGTACGTTAATGCGATAGGAACAGATGGAAATCCTCCTCCGGTTCCAATATCAAGTACAGTTTTAATTTTTGCAGTATCAAATTTTTCAAAAAAGTTTTCAATTGCAAGGGAATCAAAAACATGCTTTTCCCACAAGTATCTTTCATCGTTTTTTGATATTAAGTTAACTTTAGAATTTTCTTCTAAGAATAATTTCATATATTCTTCGTATTTAGTTTTGTTTTCCATATTCTTCCTGTAATTTGATAAAATCATCTTCTGATATTCGTCGTTTTAGGTCTTCAATTCTGGATTGAATTTTATTCAAGTTGTCTTTATTGAATGATTGTTTTGACATATTGTATGCTTCAATCAAGTATTTGTATGAATGAGTAAAATCTTTTCTTCTTGAATAATAGTCGCCCAGTTCGGTTAATGCACTTATTATATGATAAGGTTCATTTAATTTTTTAGCATAATACAGTGCTTGGTTCAAGTATTCTAAGGCCTTTTCTTTATCTTTAGCTCCATAAATTTCAGCTAAATGGAGTGCAGAATAATATAACCCGTTATAATTTTTCGTAGCTCGGTCTATTCTTATACTTTCATTATAATATTTTATTGCATGTTGTGGACTTCCTGCTTCATCATATAATTCGGCAAGATTTGCAAGTGCCATGGATAAATATTTATTATGGTTTGGATTTGAATCCAGCTCAATACATTTTTTGTAGTATAGTGCAGCCATTCTTGTATCATTTTGTTCGTCGAATGAACCTGCTGATTTATAGTATAATTCTGCTAATACATTTTTATTTGTGTGGATGTCAACGAGTTTTAGTGATTTTTCATAGTATTGAAATTCTACATCAGGATTATCTGTTAATCTTGCTAGTGCCAAGTTAACTTTGATTTTCATTTCGTTTGGCAAGTTTTGATGCTCAAGTTCAGATAATATGTATTTTGCGTTGTCATGTTTATAGATGATGTAATAAATGTTTGCTATTTCAAGTTTTACTTGGGCAATTTTATCGGCATCTGCGACATTAAAATAAAAATCTTGTGCTTGAGTGTATGCTTCTAATGCTTCATACCATTGAGATAGGTGTTTATGAGCTTCGGCTAATTTAATATAAATTGTTGGTAAAAATTGATAAAATGATTCATCATCTTTTTTAGTTAGTGCATTTTGGTATAATAAAATTGCGTGTTTGTAATTGTATTTACTCTCTTCTTGTTTTGCAAGGTTCAAAAGTTGAGTTAAACTCATTCCGTCGCTTTTTTCTTCAAGCTCATTTTGTTTGGTTTTGTCGTTAATAAAACCTTTTATTGAATCTGCAATGTTATCCAGTACAGATTCATCTTCTATAATGAAACTAATTTTGTTGATTTTGTCTTCTTTAGTTTCTTCTTGTTGTTGAGCTTCCGGAGTAGGTTCTATTGTTGAAGTTTCTTCTTTTTGAACTTCTACAGCCGGAGTATTTGGAGACGTTTCAACCGTCGGATCCACAGAAATTAGGCGAACATCTTTCATATTTAATTCCGGCTTTTTAGGGATGAATAATGAGTGATATTCAATTTCATTTCGCATTGTTTGACGAGAGAGCATTAAATCTCTTTCAAGAGGTTTTAATGGAAGTTGAGTATTATATAAATCAGCACAAGCAGAATGTAATTTAATCATTACATTCTCCGGAATTTGATGTTCAATAATATCTCTAAATGCTTCATCTAAATATAGACATTCTCCATCAACGGATAATATTGAGTTTGTTACAAAAAAGATAATACGTTCTTTATTATATAAGTGTAATGATTTTAACAAGTTTACGTGAATAGGTATTCTCATAACTGTTAAAAGTCTAAATAGGTGAGCACTTATTGGATCAACTAATGATAGGGATTCTCTTGTAATAAATTCTGAAAAAGCCATAAAACTTTTTGAGTAGCCTTCCAAAAATTGAACAAGGCTAAGTTGTCTTAAATTCATTATTTTAACAGAAAGATTTACATAGTTGTAATATCCTTTTGAATGTTTATATAATTCATTTGATAAAAGTCCGATATGTTTTATTCCGTTGTTTTTTAGAAACTTTTCAAAAATAGGTTTTGTTAATGCAAGACAAGTTGTTTTATCAGACTCTGTATCTTCAAAGTCTTCTTGTTCTATTTTTCTTGTAGTTATTATTATTTTAATGTTTGGGAGTTTTAAAAGATGTTTTATAAAACTCAAAATTTCAGACTTATTATTTTTTAAAATTTCTTCAAAAGAATCAAGTATAATGGTAATTGGAGTATGAATTGTGTTGAAATAAGAATTTATTTTCTGAGTAAAATTTTCTGTTTTAATCCTTGGGGGAATAATTTTCCCCATTAGAGTATAGTTTCTAAATGTTTCAAAAAATGATAATAGCATATCATCAAGAATTGTTGTTTCCAAGCAGTTGTATTTTAGGACTAATGTTTTTTCATTCAAGAAAGAAGAAACAAAGTTAACGATAGAAGTTTTTCCGGTTCCCTTAAAACCGTTAACTAAAAGTAACTTGTTGTCAGATTGAAGGAATGAACAAATTTCACTAATTTGTTTTTCGTTATTTTCTATTAAACAAGGTTCAAAGGGACCTTCTTTAGGAATATCTTTAATTGTAATTATTTTATCTATAAAATCTGTATTCATATGTTTTAGTTAACACGGTTTCTGCCGTTTTCTTTTGCGTGGTATAACCTTTTGTCTGCGGATTCAATAATTTTTGCAGGAGTATTTCCATCTTCTTCTCCGAATGTTGAAACTCCTAAGCTGATTGTTACATTGCTTTCTCTGCCATTGCTTAGTTTCAGTTTTTTAGATGCAACCATTGTACATAGTTTTTGGGCAATTGAGATAGCTTCTTCTCGTTTTGTATTAGGGAGAATAATACTCATTTCTTCTCCGCCGTATCTACATACTATATCGGTTGCTCTTACATTTTTCTTTAATGTCATTGCAACTTGTCTTAACACTGCATCTCCTGATTGGTGTCCATAGTTGTCGTTGAACTTTTTGAAAAAGTCAATATCAATGATTATTAGAGAAAATGGAGTTTCGTATCTCATTGCATGAGAAACATATCTTTGCATTTGTTCTTGGAAATATCTATGGTTATATAACTCAGTTAAACCATCTGTTGTTGCAAGTTTATATTGAGTATCAAAATCTCTTGATTTAATTAAGTATTTGATAATTACGGCAATTATG
>CALAWF010000005.1 GCA_937894665.1 uncultured bacterium
CTTGCAACTTTATTTTGTTCGTAATCACTTGTATTTAATTTTGAGAAACCTAATTTTTTATAAAATCCGTAGGCTCTTTTTTCTCCAACTAAGAATACATCGGTAAAATTTGAATTTTTTTTATTTGCAGCCATTGTTTTTTGCAACATTTTTTTTCCAAGATTTACTCCTCGGAAGTTTTTGTTTACGGCAATAGAATCAACATAAAGAGTATAGTTTTTGGCATTGTCCACAATATCATAACCATATGACAGGCATGCACCTTGAATTTTGTTGCGTTTATCTTTTGCAACAAGTAGTGTCATATTACCGTCATCTTGTTTAAAAATATCTTGTAGGTATCCAATAAATGCGTTGATAAAGTTCTTTTTATCCTTTGATTTCATTCGGCTAAATTCTAACCATGAGGGATCATCTGTATTAGATGCAAAATTTTTACTGAAAAACTCAGACAATTTTGCTAAAAATTTAGGATTTTCTATTTCTGAAGGCTTAGCTTCTTTTAGGGTTAACTTACCGGATGCAGTTTTGATTATACTTGGAGGAATTGGATTTAATCTTGAGGTAAATTGAGGGGTATTAAAATTTGTACTTTGAATATTCATACTGAATAGAAAACCCCTGAAAATAAAAATTGCTTAATTATTTTTTAGTATTGCAAATAAGTTTTCAAATTCTGGAAAAGAAATATTTACCCATTCAAAACTATTTATTTTTATTTCGTTATTTGTAATCAAACCGGCAACGTATAAACTCATTGCAAGTCGGTGATCGTGATAAGTTTCAACTTCACAACCTCCTTTTAAAGATGTTTTCCCTGTAATAATCATTCCATCTGGAGTTTCTTCAATTTTTGCTCCAAGTTTTTTTAGCTCTGTAACAACAGCTGTTATTCTATCAGATTCTTTATTTCTTAAATCTTGAGCATCTTCAATTACTGTTTGTCCTTCTGCTTGAGTTGCAAGAACTGCAATAACCGGTATTTCATCAATTAATCTTGGAATTATTTCGCCAGAAATTTTACAAGATTTTAGCTCTGGAGAATATTTAACTAAAATATCTCCAACTTTTTCTCCGCAAGTTTCTCTTTCTGAAAGAATTTCAATATTTCCGCCCATTGATTTTACAACATCTATAATTCCTGTTCTAGTAGGGTTCAATCCTACATTTTTTAGAATAATTTCTGCATTTGGAACAATTAACCCTGCACAAATAAAATAAGCAGCCGAAGAAATATCTCCCGGAATTTCAATATTGATTGGTCTAAGTTCAGATTTTTCAATAGAAACTGTCGTTCCTTCAACTGATAAATTTGCTCCCATTGCTTTTAGCATAATTTCTGTATGATTTCTTGAGGTATAAGGTTCTGTTACTCTTGTGATTCCTTCTGCGTTGAGTCCGGCAAGAAGAATACAAGATTTAACCTGAGCAGAAGCAATTGGAGAATTATAACTAATTGCGTTTAGATTTTTTCCAAAAATTTCTAATGGAGCTTTGAAATCTTTAGATTTAATTTCTCCACCCATTTGCTCTAAAGGTGTTATAACTCTTTTCATTGGTCTTTTTGAAAGGCTTGCATCTCCAATTAGAGTAGAATTAAACTTTTGTCCAGCTAAAACTCCTGACAAAAGACGCATTGTTGTTCCTGAATTTCCACAATCCAAGGGTGCATTCGGTTGTTTTAGTTCTCCTATAGAGTTTATTGTAATGACGTTTCCCTTTTCTACAATTTCAACTCCTAGTTGCTTAAAAATATTAAGAGTTGAGTGTGGATCTTGTCCATCTGAAAAGTTTTTAATAATAGATTTCCCTTTAGCTAATGCTGAAAAAATTATTGCTCTGT
>CALAWF010000006.1 GCA_937894665.1 uncultured bacterium
CGGAAATGAAGAATACGCACAATATACCGATTATCTAAAATTCAAATTCTTAGATACACTTCCTGAAGAAACAACAATGGAAGATTTTAAAAATGACGCAAATGAAATTATAAATTTATTGCCAAGAAAAATTGCAATTGATTGCTTACAAAAAATTAGAAATGAGGTATTTACAGAAACAAACGCCTACCAAAGTGAAATTAGATTCCTATTCAAAGATGCACAATGCTACAATGATTTTCAAAAAGGAATGAATTTAGATGCTTGCTATAAATACGGATTTCAGTTTGAAGAGAAACTAAAATTCGCAAACTCCAAACTAAAAGAACTTATTCAACAAGAACGAGCATCCTTTAAAGAACAATTGGGCTAATCAACAGAGAAAATTTCTCTAATATCATCCATTGTAAGTGATTTTGTAATATTTCTATCTACAGAAATTACGCTATCGACAAGATTACGTTTGATTGTTTTAAGTTTTTGTATTTTCTCTTCAACAGTATTGCGTGTGATAAGTCTATATACAAATACTTTTTTCTTCTGTCCGATACGATAAGCACGGTCTGTTGCTTGGTCTTCAACAGCAGGGTTCCACCATGGGTCATAGTGGATTACGTAATCTGCACCGGTCAAGTTCAAACCGGTACCACCGGCTTTCAAACTGATTAAGAATATTGGAATAGTCGGATCAGTATTAAATCTTTCAACAGCACCCTGACGATCTTTTGTTTTACCTGTCAAATATTCGTATTTAATACCGGATTTATCAAGCCAAGCCTTAACAATATCAAGCATATCAACAAACTGGCTGAATAACAAAATTCTATGTTTTTCTGAAATAATTTCTTCCAACATAACTTTAAGTTTTTCAAATTTACCGGAAGAAATAACGTTTTTAACATTATTTTTGTCATAAAGTCTAGGGTGGCAACAAATTTGACGCATACGTAAAAGAGCTGAGAAGATAGACAATCTGCTCTTTTCAAGTCCATTTTGTTCAATAGACTTAAACAATTCTTCTTTTGTACTATCAAGAACTTGCAAGTAGAAATCTTTTTGCTCATCAGTCAATTCGCAGTACGCAATATTTTCAACCTTATCCGGCAAATCTTTCGCAACATCACGTTTCATACGACGTAAAATGAACGGATAAATTTGAAGTTTCAAACGTTTTTCAACAATTTTATCTTGACGTTCCATAATCGGATTAACGTAACGAGAATTGAAATCTGCCATAGAAAATAAGAACCCTGGCATCAAGAAATCAAATACAGACCACAATTCTTCCAATTTATTTTCAATCGGAGTACCTGACAATGCTAGTTTGTGTTGTGAATTCAACTGTTTTACAGCTTGTGCAGTTTGAGATGTCGCATTTTTGATATTTTGTGATTCATCTAATATTACGTATCTAAAATTAATATCTTTCAATTTCGCAATATCACGACGAACAAGAGCATAACTTGTAATAATTACATCATACTCCGGAATTTTTTTGAAGAATTGCTTTCTTTCTCCCCCTTGTAATTTCAAGCAAGATAAAGTCGGAGCAAACTTTTGAATTTCAGATTCCCAGTTGAAAACAACCGTTGTTGGAGCAATAACCAATGTTGGCATTGGACCGTCTTCTTCTTTTGCCTTTTGTAAAACAGTCAAGGCTTGAAGAGTTTTACCTAACCCCATATCATCCGCCAAAATTCCATTTAGCCCATATTTATACATGAACCACAACCAACCAAAACCTTTCAATTGGTATTCACGAAATTCAGCATTAATACCTTGAGGAAGAGTCATTTCTTCAACAGTTGAGAAGGTTGACATTTGTTCCCAGAACGTTTTAAATCTATCGCTCAAGATAAGTTCTGCACCAAGATTTTTAAGTTCGTTAATCAAACCAGCTCGATAAGTTTTAACAGTAAATCTGTTATCCGGATTTCTATAAACATCAAAAGAATTAAAAGATCTCATCATTGAATAAATATTTTGAGCGGGATATTCAACAAAACCTAAACTTCTAATTCTTGCATATTTTTCATCACTTTGAATTGTGTCATAAATTTCATCAAAGTCGATAACTTCATCCCCAACTTTACCATAGATTTTAATATCAAAACTGTCAGGCTGTTCGTCAGAGAAATCAATTTCTGCACACAATCTGAACGGGTCATCCATAATTTTGAAAAATGACATATCGTCTTTTTCTTCAAATCTCCATCCCGGACCTGCTTGTTTTAGATAATAATTATAGAAATCAATTGCATTTTCTTTTTCTAATGCAAGGTTATTTGTCTGCATTGGAACGAATTTACAAGCCAAAAGCATTGCATATGCTTCGTTTTCGTGTTTGATATTACGTTTAACCCAGTAAATCATATCTTCATCAGGCTTTTTAATCGTAATATATGGAGGTTTTTCATTTGTAGATTTTGAATAAGGAACTCTAACTCCATCGTATTCAAAATCCAAAGATGCCTTCAATGATTGGTCATAATCAATACCCATAGTAACAACATTGATTGGGGGACGTTCTTCAAGCATCAATTTAGAAATCTTTTCATCAATAACAACATCCATAACTTGACGAAGTTTTGGTAAATCTTCGTAGATAAATTTTCCACACTCTGCATCTTTCAAATCTGTAAAAGATGACTTTGTAATATTTTGCGGAATTGATTGAATTGCAACATTTGTAGGGAAAATAATATTTTTATATCTGCCCCATTTCAAATGTCTTGAAAAATATCTGACTTCTTCAAAAGGATAAACATCATCTCTATCCGGTCTTTGCCATTCCAAAGATAATAACAAAGTTCCAGCAACAGAAGAAGAATTTACATACAAAACAAGTTTCCATTCTTCATCTGCAAATTTCAAACGCTCTTTAGTTTTTTCGTCCAGAACTTCATCGGCTTTAGATAGCAATGAAAAAACTTGTCCAAATTTAGCAATTGGAATATCATACCAACCGGCTTTTTTGTCCTGTCTTGAAATCTTTAACAACTGTTGAAATACTAATAATTCAACTTTTTGAGAATTGTTTAAATCAAAGTTAGGGTCTTGTTTTTGAGCTTCAATAACTCCTCTCAAAATTGGTTCAATCTGACGAACAATTTTTCCCGTATCTCTTGAACGAACAAGGATAGAGAAGAAATTAGCCTTACGTTTCGGATTGAAATGGAAAATATAATTTCCTTGAGGTTCTTCTGTTAGAGCTGTATTTTCGTCAGGAAAATCAAACTCCATTCCGAACTTTGTTTCTAACCAATCCTCGTAAGCGTGTTCATTGATAGCTTTAAGAGCAACTGCAACAGAGTGTTTACACCATTCATCTTTCAATGGACAGCTACAACGAGCTTCCACTTTGTTTTTCTTAAATATTAAGTCCGTGTTGTAATGGTCTTGAAAATTTCCTTTAACCTTACCCATATAGAAATTCTTTTCAGGATAATTATCAAATACCATATCTTTTAAATAGTATTCGTAACCTCTACGCCAATTTCCGGCTCCTGCATGTTCTTTTATAAACTTGTAATTAAATTCTGTTGCTTTACTCATCGATAGAGCATATCTCTTTCTTTTTTAAGGGGACAAACTTCCAATAGAGTTAAATCTATAACCCCCTTAACCTTCACACCAAGATTATACAAGATAAAATTAAAAAAGTAAAGTGCAGAGATTTTTTCTTCTGCACTTTTACTTTTAATAGGTCATAAACAATACTACAACTGTTTTAACACTCCAACATAAGTAGTTTTTGTTGTATTTTGATATTGCTTTGAAATTTTTGCTTTTTGTTCAGGAGAAAGTTGTTTAATCACTTTTCTTTCATGTTGAACTTGAGATGAAGAATCTTTTTCTCCAATTTTAACTGAAATTGCAGGAGGAAGAATTTTCTTCATAGAAACAGTTTTGTTGCCAGCTTTAGTTCCAGCACCAATAACCTTATTATTGCCACCTTGAACTTTTTCAATCGGATTATTAGAATGATTTTTGCCAATTGCCCAACGGAAACCAGCAGTTAATGAAATACCATTACGACCACCATTTCTAATCATAGCCTGACCAAAGGCAATAAAATCATCTTTAAATCGTTTTTGAAGCCCTACACCATATTCAACATAAGGTTTTATACTTGTTTCTGGCAATTTAATTCCGTTAGCTCTTACATTTGATTCGCTCATTGCGTTCCAAACCATACCAACACTCGCATAAGGCTGCCAACCATTTTTGGTATTAGTAATAAATCTCACACTCGGATTTAACATAATAGAGTGCATTGGAGAAGAATCGATTCTAACTCTTGCAGCGTTTGTATAATCAAAAGTTTTACCAAAGGTATAACTCATAAACCAAATAGGTTGAATAATATATCGCCCTTCTTTGAATTCAAAGTTATAACCGGTTTTAGAACCAATACCGGCAAATAGAGTAGTAAAATCTTCTTTGCCGTACATAGTATTTGATTCACCAACACTTGCACCGGTTGAAGCAGTCAATGCAGTCCAGAAATTACCTTTGTAGAATGTTTGAGTTAAGCCGAGCAAACCACCGTTCATAGCCGTATCAGCTCCGGCATATCTCAATTGAGATCCTGTATATCCGATATAACCGGTAGTTACACCAGTCCAACCATGTTTTAATGATTGAAAATCACTATCAAAACCAACTAATGAACCATATGTAGTAGCATTTACAGCACTGGCATTTCTTAAATTCATCTTTTCAAAAGTTACATAAGGTCTGAACCAACCGGCTTTGTTATTATATTCAGGAGCAAGACTTGGCAAATTTGAGTTGTAATCAGTACTCAAAGCGTACTTATTTTCATTTATTTTTGCAAATCTTTCCATTGATGGCAATTGAGTAAAGGCATCAGCATGTTCAAACACGTACTTAAATGTTTCGTTAACCGTTGCATTTGTACCGGCTTGAGAACTAACAGATGTATTCAAAATTGACGGGTTGAATGCAGATGCTCCACCAGCAGAACCACCACCACGAATAAATTGGAATTCCCCACTAGAAGGCGAATAACCGACAGAATACCTGTAAATTTTGCCAAAATATTCTTTTGTACCGTTATATTTTACGGTATTTGCAAACGCTCTATCAGCAAAAAGAACATTCGTTTGAATTTTGTCAGGATTAGGATCTGTCAAAATATTCAAACCATTAACGTCAATTGTTCCTGAGTGTTTGCCGTAACTATCTGCGGTAATTCGACCCATTGTTCCAGTTGCAGGGTTAATGTCAACAGAATTGATGTTGATAGTTCCTTCATTTGCAAAACTTTTCAAATTCAATGGGCTTAAACCAAGGTGATTTATGTTCATTACACCGCTATTGATAGCTAAACTGTTACCATAATTCAATTGAGAAGCATCGTTTACAAAGCTAGTTACACTTAATTGTGAAATATTAGCATTATAAATATTGTTGTTAAAAGTTATCTTGCCTGATTTATCACCGGTCAATTTGATATTGTATTGATGATTTCTTTTTAATTCAGTATAATCACTATTAATTTCACCACCGTCAATAGTATCATAAATAACAAATTGTCCATTATTATTGGCATTAAATGTAACAGTTGGATTATAAAAAGTTTCTTCTCCTGTTGAAGAGTCAATCTTGTTTGTTCTTACAAAAATTGCGTTGTTTAATTTTCCACGACTATCTTCTGTATAGTTCCCGCTAAAAATGTTAGTTGCATTATCTGCAACAAAATTCAAATCTGCACGGTTAGCATAAACAGCACCACCAAACGCCAATTGAGAATCCGAAGTCGTTTTTGCACTGTTACCAATAAAACTACCGGAAATACTATCGATAGTTCCTTGATTCATCAATGCACCACCAAATGCAAAAGTTTTTGCAATGGCAGAATTATTAACAAAATTACCAGAAACAGATCCAATGGATCCGGAGTTATAAAGTCCAGCACCATAACTATAAGTATTTCCATTCAAGGTATTTCCGATAAAATCACCATTTATAGAGGATATATTCCCACCGGAATGATTAGTTAATATTCCTCCCGCATATGTTCCGTCTGCAATACCAGTATTATTTAAAAATGACACACTCAAATCTTGAATATTACCCTTATTGAAAAGCATTGGCCCATAATTATACGTTCCTGCTTTTGAATAGTTATTAGCTATTACACCAGAAATTGAATCTATTGTGCCTGCATTTGAAATTACAGAACCATTGATTAAAGTAGCAGCAATAGAACTATTATTTGCAAAATTACCATTTATACCTTTTATAGAGCCATAGTTATATATAACACCGCCATTTACACTTGTATTTGCCACTGCGGAATTAGAAATAAAATTACCTACAACATTTCCAATTGTTCCAGAGTTATAAATTCCTGTAGCATTGATATAAGTATTAGACTTCAATATATTGCCAATAAAATCACCTTTTATAGAATTTATATTCCCGCCAGAATGATTTGTTAAAACACCCGTAGCATATGTCTGCAATACCGGTATTATTTAGGAATGATACATTCAAATCTTGGATTTTGCCTTTATTGAAAAATATTGTCCCATAATTGTATGTTCCGGCTTTTGAATAGTTATTAGAAATAACACCAGACATCGATTCAATTGTTCCAGAATTTGATACTACAGCCCCATTTAACCAAGAACCAGAAATAGAAGAGTGATTACTAAAGTTGCTCTGGAGATTTTTTATCGTCCCAGCGTTATAAATAACGCCACCATTTAGACCATCACCACTTTTGGCATAATTATTTGTAAAATTGCCTACAATATAATTCATTTCCCCATAATTTAGAATAGAACCTCCAACAACTCTACTAGAAGCAATTGAAGAATTACCGGTAAAATCACCGGTTACACTTCTAATACTTGCATCATCCCAGTTTGTAATGACACCTCCATATACCACACCGCCTGAAATAGCAGAGTTATCTCTAAAATTACCTTTTATATCACCTATAGTTGCTGTTCGATTTAAAATCACACCACCATATACATATGCACTAGTTTTTTCATTAATTATTTTATTTTCAACAAAATCTGCGATTATTGAATTTATCACACCCCCATTTTCAATTGCAGCCCCACTAACATCAACAAAGTTAGTATGAACATTACTTTTAGAAACCAGATTACCTTTAAATAATCCGGATATTTTGTCAATTGTTCCTCCATTTGAGATAGCACCACCACCGGCATATCCTACAGAAGTTGAAATAGCACTGTTATTGATAAACTGAGCATTAATTTCTCCAATATAACCACCATTCGCTATCGCCCCACCTACTCTTTGAGCTGAGTTATCTTCAAATATTCCTTCAATTTTATTAATTGAACCTTCGTTATAGATTGCACCACCTTGTGAATCATATGCAGAAGTTACACCAGTAACATAATTATTTTTAAAATTACCCTTTATTGAATCTATTATTCCGGATTTATTTGATATTGTACCACCATAACTATACATAGAATTAGCTACACTATTATCCGTAAAATTACCAGTAATAGTAGTTATATGTCCTCCATCATTATGAATAGCACCACCGTAGTTATTATAACCGGTAGAAGAAATTTTGTTATTAGAGAAATTTACATTAGTAATTTCAATAGTTGCATTGGGATTTGTAATATTAAGCACCGCACCATTAGTATTTGATAGAGCATTTTTAATATCCAAATCCTTCAATATTAAATTAGTTTCATTTGCGATATTAAAAATACTTGAACCAGAAGCATCCAAAACAGATGGATTTACTGAACTTACACCTGAAATCGTTAAATCACCTGCCGCAACCATATCTTGATTTTTGGTCAAGGTTTCTCCTTCTTGTGATACAGTATAACTTCTCGGGGTAGTTGCATCGACCAAGGCATCATTCAGTGTCGCATAATTTGAATCCGCACAAGCTGGGTTTGCGTTAATTACTGATACTCCGGCTAAAAGTGCCACTGATAGAACTTTAATTGCATTAGACTTAGTAGTTGTTTTTGAAAAATTCTTTCTCATCTCAATTACTCCGTGCGTTTATAAATTCCGTATTCAATCTGATTAAAATTTTGTTGAATAAATGTATTACTTATATGCTAAAACTCTTTGCTATGAGCTTTCATCCATCAGGGAAATGATTTTTTATTTCATACTTACATTATAATACTTTTTAATTAATAATTCAAGGTATTAATTAAAAAAAAAATTATCCATATATGCCAATCGGGATAGTTTATTTTATTCGAATTATGTGTTAAAATGTTGATGTTAAAAGTTTAAGTAAGAGGGTAGAAATGAAAAATTTTAAAATAATTACTTTAGCACTGTTAATTTCTCTTGGAACAGGGCTGACTATAAACAAAGTTTGTTCTCAAACTGCAACACCTACTGTTATCAAAGCAGCAGTTCCTCAACAACAGCAAGTTATTGAATACATAACAGTAAATCCGCTTGATGTAGTTACAAATCCGGCAAGATATTTGAGAAAAAATATTAGAATTAAAGCTAAATTCGACAAATTTTCAACTTTAGGCTTAGATTACGCTCCGGCAATGCGATCTTCTGAAAAATATATCTCATTCCTTATCCAAAGACCGGATATTTCTAACCACGACATACCACTTTCAGAGCTTAAAATCTTCCTAAAAAAAGAAGTTGCTGAAAAAAATATTGACCTTGATGCCGGTGATGAAATTGAATTCACAGGAAAAATTTTCTCAACTGCTTTAGGTGATCCTTGGATGGATGTTGATTCTTTCAAAGTTTTAACTATCAAAAAACCTAAAAAAGATACAGAATCGAACTAGAGTAAATTAAAAAATATGGAATAAAATTATGGAAAAGAGCAAAGAAAAATTTTTAACAATACACGGACATTTTTACCAACCGCCAAGAGAAAACCCCTGGCTTGAAGCTATTGAACTGCAAGATAGTGCATTACCTTTCCACGATTGGAACGAGCGTATTTGCAAAGAATGCTACAATCCAAATTCAGTATCAAGAATTGTTGATAACAAAAATCAAATCCTTGATATTGTAAACAACTATCAATATATGAGCTTCAACTTTGGACCAACTCTACTTTCTTGGATGGAAGAGTTTGCTCCTCTTACTTATGAAAGAATTATCAAAGCTGATATTGACAGTATTTCACAACACGATGGTCATGGTAATGCAATGGCGCAGGTTTATAATCACATAATTATGCCACTTGCAAATAA
>CALAWF010000007.1 GCA_937894665.1 uncultured bacterium
TTTCTTATTTTGTCGGTTGAAGTTGTAAAGTCTATTGCAGTGAAGACAAAAGGACTGTTTTCTGTTAATTCTTCTTCAATTAATAGAGAAAATTTGTTTTTGTCAACTCTGTTCAAACGTTTTTTAATATCAAAAATTTCCTGTTTAACATCTTTTGTTTCATCGAATAAGTATTCATCATTTTCGGTTAAAGTGTTAAACTTTTCTTTGGCATTCAATAAAACAATTGCAGATTGAGAATTTGCAGGTTTAGTCAAAAGCATTTCAAGAACTTCGTACAATTGGAAATCAAATACTTGCCCAAGTCCTAAAATCTCTCCTAAACCGTTGATTATTTGATTTAATACGAGCAATCCGTTTTCATTGTTTGTATTAATAATTTCAAATAAATCTGTAAGGTACGGAATTTCGCCTGCAATATTTTCGGGCATTGCAGATGTTTTCATCGCTTGGATTATCTCATTGGTCGCTTTTTTATTTCCGTAGGATACTAAGAATTTCACTCCATCCAATTTTTCAAATTCGTCGTTGGAGTTTAGTTTTTCTTGTGCAATATTGTATATCTCTTCGTCTTTTAGTAGTGCAAGAGTAGATGCACAATTTGAACTTAAATAGTTGTTTTCACTAAAGGCATTTGCTCTTAAAAAATCCAGTGCCAATGGGTCTTGAATATAAGAGAAAAATTTTGCACAGTAGGCTTTTTCATCTTCTGTGCCATTTTCAAACAAATCAAGCATTTTGTCTGTTAAATCTTCATCTGCGAAGTTTGCTAGCGTTGAAACTATAAACTCTTCATATGACGGCGAGTAATATTTTAGGAAATCTATCAAATTTTGATAATTTTTCTCATTGCAATTTTTAGATAGTCTTTTAGTAACATTTTGTTTTACAAAATCGAATAAAAAATCTTCACTATCTACCAATTCTTTAAATAGTTCAACGTCAGGTTTATTTATAACATCAAACGCAACAGGTTCAAAATCACGAGGATTTTTGCCTGTTAATTTTTTTAATTTATCACTGCTCATAAAAGAGTTACCTTATTAATCTAAATAGAATACAGTGATAACTTTATGACCTTCTTCAGCGTATTGAACAGCATTGTGAAGAGTTTTACTTGTGTGAGATAAGAAACAAATCAATTGATTACATTCATCAATAATCTCACGGTTACAAATTCTTGATGCGTCTGCAAGTGTCATCATTGCTCTATCTGCATGCTCAATAATATTAGGAACACCAATCAATTGGTCTTGAACATCGCTAGGTTGTTGACCGATAGTTTGAGGTAAAACAACACTAAGTTTATCTGGATTAGCTTTCATAGCTCCACGGATAGCCGCAGCATTTGTACCAGATGAACCACCTGATGTAATGATTGTATTTCCTTGCATAACAAGAGCTGTCGCAAGAGTTTCAATCATTTGTTGATGTGTGATAGGAAGATTACGGCTTCCGATAATTGCAATTTTCTTAGCTGATTGTTTGATTGTAGCTAATTCCATTGCCAATTCATCAACTGTGTTTGGAGCATCTGATTTAACAGTATCCATATCTTCGTCAATAGGAACAACTATTGATTTTTGAACATCATCTCCAGCTTCGCCTGAACTTAAAATAATTTCCTTATCACTTTCTGTCATTTTTTCTTTTACCTTCTATCTAATTGCATTAATTACATTTTTTGATTATGCTAATTATAGCATATTTTTTTTTATTTGGGAAGAGGGTCATGCAAAATCTATTAGAAAATCTTAATAAGGAGCAAGTTGAAGCCGTTAAAACAACAAAAGGACCTTTGTTGATTTTAGCAGGTGCAGGTTCAGGAAAAACAAAAGTTCTTACTACTCGTATTGCATATATGATTCAAAATGGAGTAAGACCTAGAAATATTTTAGCTGTTACATTTACCAACAAAGCCGCTAAAGAAATGAAAGAACGTATCGGGAAAATTATTGGAGAAGATACGGTTAAATATATGTGGGTGGGTACATTCCACGGTATTTGCGGACGTATTTTGAGAGAAAATATTGATAAATATAATACTGCAACCGGTAAAAACTTAGACAAGAATTTTACTATTTATGATGATTCTGATACAAATCAAATTATTACAAGAGCTATTAAAAAGTTAAATTTGGATGATAAGGTTTATCAAACAAAACTTGTTAAATCTGTGATTTCTAACGCTAAAAACAAGATGCAGGATGCAACAACTTTTGCAACCTTTGCAAGAGATTTCAAATCACAAAAAATTGCTTCTGTATATGAAGAATATGAAAAAACTCTAAATGCAAACAATGCAATCGATTTTGATGATATGTTGATGTTGACAGTTAAACTTTTAGAACAAAACGAAGAAGTTCGTCAACAGTATTATGACAGATTTCAACATATAATGGTCGATGAGTATCAGGATACTAACTTGGCTCAATATAAATTAGTTAACATGCTTTATACAAACTTAAAAACAGAAATTCCTGAATCTCGTTCTTTGTGCGTTGTAGGTGATGTTGACCAGTCCATTTATTCTTGGCGTGGTGCGGATTTTACAATTATTATGAACTTCCAAAAGGATTATAAAAATACAAAACTAATCAAGTTGGAACAAAACTACCGTTCGACTGCTCACATTTTGAATGCGGCAAACTCAGTTATTGAAAATAATGACGAACGTTTGGATAAGGTTTTATATTCAAATAAAGGTGAAGGTGAAAAATTAAGTTACTATATCGCAGATGATGAAGCGGATGAAGCTAATTATATTGTAAGTAATATTCGCCGTACCGCAGGTGGAAATTATAACAAATTTGCAATCCTTTATAGAACTAATAACCAATCACGAGCTTTAGAAGAAGCGTGTATGGCAACAGGTCTGCCTTATAGAATTTACGGTGGTACAAAGTTCTATGATAGAGCGGAAGTTAAGACTGTTTTATGTTATTTAAAATTGATAAATAACACGGACGATTCTCAAAGTTTGCGTCGTGTAATCAATATTCCAAAACGTGGAATTGGTGATACTACAATGCAAAATTTAACAAAATTTGCAAACGAAAGAGATATTAGCTTGTATGAAGCAATCAAAATTTGCGAACAATCCGAATTAAATGCAAAAACTCAATCTAAATTGAAAGGTTTTGCTAATTTAATTTTGAAATTTCAGCAAGCAAAAGATTCTTATACCTTGAAAGAATTTGTAACCTTGGTGATTGAAAAATCCGGTTATCTTGCAGAATTACAGGCAAAAGCTGCTAATGATCCTGAGTTCCAAGACGATATTAACAACTTGCAAGAACTTGTTAACGTTGCAGAAGAATTTGTTCCGGAAGAAGAAGATAATATCTTAGGTGAATTCTTACAACAAGTTGCCTTGGTGTCAGATTTGGATTCAATGGAAGAAGAAGCTAACAATGTTACAATGATGACATTACACGCCGCAAAAGGTTTGGAATTTCCAATAGTATTTATTGCCGGCATGGATGAAGGAATTTTCCCTTCACAAAGAACTCTTCAAGTTCCATCAGAAGTCGAAGAAGAACGTCGTTTGATGTATGTAGGTATTACAAGAGCGGAAGAAAAATTGTATCTTGTATCTGCAAAACGTCGTCAAACTTGGGGTGAATATAGATACTACAATCCTTCAAGATTTATTGAAGAAATTCCACAAAACTTGATTGAATCTTCTGAATCTATGGGTGGAAGTGGTTCTGCTTCAACATTTAGAAGTGCCGTATCCAGAGCAAAAGCAAATTCAGCCCAATCTGATAGTGATGGTTATATCAAACCTTCTTCCGGATTTGGTGCAAACTTTGTTGCTCCACAAAGAAAAGGACTTGCAAGTGGTGGAAGAACTCATACTTCTTCAACTTCAAGTTCTTCCAATAGTTATGGTTCAAATTCGTCTTATGCAAAGCCATCTTATACAAAACCCGTTTCAAACAGAACTCCGCATAGAGCGATGGTTGTAAAATCTGCGATTAACCAAAAACGTCAAGAAGAAGCAAGACGTGCTGCCGGATCTAATGCTATCAACGCTCTTCGCAAAATGTCTGCTGAACGTCAAAATGAGAGAAAACTCGCAGAAGAACGTGAAGTTCAAAGAAAATCTGCCCCTATTATAGAGGATGTATTTGAAGTTGGGCAAAGAGTTTTCCATGGACAAATGGGGATTGGGCATATTACAGATGTTATGAACATTGGCGAAAGTGTAATGTACACTATTGACTTTGGAGCAAAAGGCAAAAAGGCAATGGATGCAACTTATGCCAAATTGAAGAAGTTTTAATTACAAGGTAATGTTTGTAATTAAAGTTTGTAATAAAAAGGCTCTAAGGCATTATGGCTCTGAGGCACTAAGGTCTTTGTGTAATTTAATTCGTCGTTCTGAGCGAAGCGAAGAATCTCTAACGTAGCAAATACAAATAACGTATGCGAAATTTATAACAAAAAAGACGAGTATAATCTACTCGTCTTTTTTAATATTTTTTATAAAACAATTAACCTTCAACAGCCATGTGTTTTGGTTGACCTTTCTTTTCTTCCCAGAAGTCAACTAACATAGAGCAGAAGAAGATACTAGAATAAGTACCAACAACTACACCAATCATCATTGCTAGAACGAAATCTTTAGTTGTAACTCCGCCGAAGAAGTATAACGCTGCAAGTGTGATGAATGCTGTTAATGAAGTGTTAACACTTCTTGTCAATGTTTGGTTAACTGAAGCATCAACGATTTCACCATAAGTCATTTTCTTACCGTAGTATCTTAAGTTTTCTCTGATACGGTCGAATGTTACGATTGTATCGTTGATTGAGAAACCTATCAATGTCAAAATTGCGGTTAAGAATAATCCATCGATTTGTACATTGCAGAAAATACCAAGAATTGAAAATACACCCATTACAAATAATACGTCGTGTACCAAACCTAGGATTGCAGCAATTGCGTATTCAAGTTTAAATCTGAAGGAAATGTAAATAACCATACCAACAATTGCTAAAAGCAATGCAACTAATGACATTTTAAACAATTCATTTCCAAGAGTTGGACCAACTGATGAAACTTGAACAAGTTCAGCATTTTTGTATTCTTTTTTGATTGTTGTTGAAATTTGATTAGATAGGTCTGAACCTTCATCAATGAATTTTGTTCTGATTGAAATAATAGATTTAATATTATTGTTTTCAGCGGTTGGGTTAACGTTCAATACTTGTAAGTAAGTGTTTGTAACGCCGATGTTATCAAGGTCTTCTCTTGTTTTTGCAAGGTCATCGCTTGAAACTGCATCCTGAACCCCATATTGAAGAATTGTTCCACCTGTATAATCGATACCAACTTTCACCGGAGAGTGAGTTGGGTATGTAATCATTGAATATATCATTGCTATAATTCCCGGAATTAATAGCAACGCAGAGATACACATCCATAGTACTCTGTATTTAACTACGTGTACTCCATTTTTCTTGAAATTAAACATTTTATATTTACCTCATACTTTCTTAGTCTAAAATACCAAAACGAGCTTTTTCACGTTTTGTTTCTGTAACTTCATAGCCCTTGCCGATTTCAGATTTTGATAAACCGAATAATGCAGGGTATTTTAATTCTCCTGTACCGAAGATTAAGTGCATGAAGTTTTTAGTAACTGTAATTGCTGTAAACATTGAAACAAGAACACCAATTGCAAGTGTTAAAGCGAAACCTTTAACAACACTTGTACCTAAGAAATACAAGATTACGCAAGTAAGAATTGTTGTCATGTTTGAATCGAAAATACTTGTGAATGCTCTGTCAAAACCTGTGTTGATTGCAGTGAACAAGTTTCTGCCGGCTTTCAATTCTTCTTTTGTTCTTTCAAAAATCAAGATGTTCGCATCAACCGCCATACCAACTGACAAAATGAAACCTGCGATACCTGCAAGTGTTAATGTTACCGGAATAGCTTTGAATAAAGCAAACAAGATTAAACCGTAAACAACAAGTGCGATGTCAGCAATTGCACCAGGTAATCTGTAAGCGTAAATCATAAATATCATTACAAATCCAATACCGATAATTGCTGCAAATTTTGATTTTTCAATACTATCAGAGCCAAGAGTTGGTCCAACTGTGTTTTCTTGAATAATTTCAGATGGAACAGGTAATGCACCTGCGTTCAACAAGTTAACCATTTTTTGAGCTTCTTCGTATTGGAATCCGCTGCTACCGCCTGAGATTTCAGCTCTGCCACCAAAGATGGCTTCTCTGATTACAGGAGCAGAAATTTCTTCATTATCAAAATAGATAGCCATTTGTTGACCAACTAATTGTTGAGTTAATTCTGCAAATTTGTTAGCCCCATTCGCATTGAATTCTAATGAAACTGTCCATTGACCGGTTTGGTCTGTTCCGATTGATGCAGATTTAAGGTCTTGACCGGTCAATCCTGTTGGTTCCCACATCAAAGTTCCTTTGTCATCTCTTTTGGGTTGATGGTTTGCATCAAATACCGGTTTTTTGAATTCCAATTGAGCTGTTTTACCTAGGTATGCTTCAGCTTCTTTCAAGTCTGTAACGTTCGGAATTTCAACTAAAAGTCTTTTATCTCCAACTTGAGCAACACTTGTTTCTGAAACCCCAAGTTTGTTAACACGGCTTTCAATAGCAACTTGAAGTCTGCTCATAACCTCAGGAGTAATAGTTCTTACTGTATCTGTTGTTCTAGCTTCAAGTAAAATTCTTGAACCGCCAACAAGATCAAGTCCTAGTTTTGTAGGCTTTTTGTAAATCGTAATCAAAGATGCAATTACGATGGCTACAATCACCCAAAACATAATAAGTTTGTTTTTCAATTTCTTTTCCTCTTTATATCTACAACTATATTTTATATTTGATTATAAATTCAAATAATGAAAAAGGAATTAGTCCTCCTCGACTAATTCTTTTTTTACACTGTCGATAACTTCGAATAGTGAATGTTTTTCTTCTTCTGTAAGTGTTACATGCGGAAGTCTAACGTATTCATCAATAATTCCTTTGTAAGCTAAAGCAGCTTTTGCAGGAGTAGGGTTTGGAGCAGAGAATAAGGCTCTGAATGCAGGATAAAGTTTTTTGTGCATGTTTCTTGCGGCAAGCACTTCACCTGTTTTGAAGTTTCTAATCATAGACTTCATTTCTGCACCGAATAAGTGGGATGTAACAGAAATTACACCGTGAGCTCCAATAGATAACATTGGAAGAGTTAAGCTGTCATCGCCTGAATAGATTGCAAAATCGTCCGGACATAACATTTTCAACTCTGTAATTTTATCCATATCAGGGAAACTTTGTTTGATACCTACAATATTTTTGAATTGATTAGCCAAGTAAGCAACTGTTTTTGGTTCAATATTAACCCCTGTTCTTGATGGAATGTTATATATAATAATAGGAAGAGTTGTTGATTTAGCAATTGTTGAAAAATGTTCAATCATTCCTCTTTGGTTTGGTTTGTTGTAATAAGGCACAACAGAAAGGATTGCATCAACTTCTTCTTTTTGAGCAAATTTTGAATATTCAATTGCTGATTCTGTTGAATTTGAACCGGCACCTAAAATAATTTTAGCGTTGTTTGCAACGGCTCTTTTTACAGTACTTACAAGTTCAATTTCTTCTTCGTTAGTTAATGTTGGAGATTCTCCTGTTGTTCCGGCAACAAGGATTGCATCACTACCGTTTTCGATTAAGTATTTGGCAAGTTTTTCAACTCTGTCATAATCGATTGCACCTGATTTTTCCATAGGTGTAACCATTGCGGTAATAACTTCTCCACAGTCATATCTTAAAGCCATGTTTTTTCCCTCTTTCTAGTCTGTATATCCCTACCCGTAATTATATTACAAAATCAAATATTATGGCTAATTATTAAGAATATTGAATTTTTGAAAACCTTATATAGGAGTGAAATTTACATATCCTATTCACTTTTCATATTTTGTGCTAGAATTTTTAGTATGAATTGGAAGAATATTCAAAAGAAAAAAAGGGTATATATAGCTTTAATCTTAGTTTTAGTTGGAATTCTGGCATGGGCATTTATTACTGCCGGTGTAATTACTCATGACTTCAACAGAAAACAAGTTCAAGCTCAAGGAGATGAACAAGAAGCTGTTGTTCAGGGCATAATTTTGACCGAAACAAAAGAGGAGCAAAAGTATTGGGAAATTTACGGTGATACTGGTAAGTGGGATAGTTCAAACGGTATTGCACAGCTTAACAAAGTTATCGGGAATTTCTACAAAGATAACGAAGTTTCAATGAGTTTTGAATCTTCAAAAGGTACATATAATTCAAAAGAAGGCGATATAATTCTTTATGCGGATACATTTATTGCTTTGAAGGATGGTATTACTCTAAAAGCCGACAAATTGCATTGGTTTAATTCCCATTCTCCAATCATTGCGGAAGGTCATATCAGAATTCAAAAGGGTAAAGAATTATTATCTACGGCGGATAAGATTATAATTAATCCGGATTACAGTAGTTTCAAGATAGTTGGACACACTGTATCAAAAGTTTATGAGGATAAAAAGTAGTATGAAAAAAATATTTGCAGTAATAGTATCAACATTATTGTTGACCGGAATTGCGGTTCAGGCTTCTGATTTGATTATTGAATCAAAAAATCAAACATATAACGAAGCAGATAATAAAATTAAGTTCAACGGAAATGTAAAAGTTACGATTGATGATATGAAAGTTGTTGGTGATAGTGCAGATGTAAGTATTACAAATGACCAAAAACTTGATACGGCAACTTTTTATGAAAAACCTTATGCTTTTGAAGTAAAAAAGAATAAGAAAAGAGAAGTTAAAGCAAATATTTTGAAAGTATCTTTGATTACAAAAATTTTAAGAGCAGAGGGTGATACCCAGTCAATCGTTTTTGACGGTAAAAAGCCGATTGTAGTTATCAACTCTGATACTCAAGAATATGATACAAAAACAGGTGTTATGACTGCAACCGGTGCAGTTACAATGTTCTACAAAGAAATTGAAACATATTCAAATTCTGCACAAATTACAACAGATAAAAACGGCGATTTGAAACGTCTTGTTTTGATTGGAAACGCCAGAGTTAAGCAAGAAAACAACGAATCTTTTGCCGATAGATTTGTATATGAGGCAACATCAGGAAACTTGACTGCTTACGGTAATACAACATCAAACGCTATAATGGATGACGGAGCTAAACTTGTATTAAAATC
>CALAWF010000008.1 GCA_937894665.1 uncultured bacterium
TTGTTGTTATTATACGTTTGAAATTCATTGTTACTATTTAGTCCTTTTATAATATCCCGTTGTTTGGTATCTTAAATTTTCTATCTCTCTAATTTTGTCCGGCAATCTTGAATTTTGAGGCTTTAATAAATATGCTTTCTTGTAATATTGATTAGCTCTTAATAAATCTCCAAGTTTTTCATAAATATTTGCCATTTTCAAAACTACATCATAATTTTCTTTGAATCCGTTATCAAATGCCTTGTTATAAAAATAAACGGCTTTGGTATAATCTTTTCGGTATAAATAATAATCACCGAAATAAAAATTTGTTGAGGGGTTATTCTTATCAATTTTCAAAGCCTGAAAGAAATACGCTTTAGAATATCTGTCTTTACCTTCGAAATCATAAACTCTTGCCAATTGAACTATCGGATATAACTCTCCGGGATTAGTTTTTGACAAAATAAAATATTCTCCGCTCGCTTTTTGCAAATATTGTTTTCTTTCGCTTTCATTATTTGAAGCCATTGCACTATTAAAATAAAAATCCGCCAACTTCAATGTTGACGCTTTATCGACTTTAGAATAATCGATAGGTGCATTGTTATACTTAATCTCCCCAAACTCAATTGCAAAAGCCTGACTATTGATACAAGTGCTTCCAAGAATAATGAAAGCACTTATTACCAATATAAACTTATTATAAATCATAGTATTTCGGAACTGATTGATTATCGTGATGATAGAACGTATAATCTTCCGCTGCTGGATCTGTATAAACATATAATTTTCTCCAGAATCTTGCAAATTTACTTTGATTTTTATAATCTGTTTCATCTTTTGTATAATATTCTTCACCTGCAGCTCTGGCTTTTGATACAGTAATAATCTCAGCTGTTTGAGCAGAAAAACCTTGGTTTCTCACATACGCTTCATCTGTTGTCTTATCTACAGATACGGCAGCTTGAGACTGTAACGGAACCATAACGGCAATTGCGGCTATTAAAAATAATCTAGTTTTCATAATCACCTCTTTTTTGTAACATTATAATAATTTTCAAAGTATGTTGCAATTATATTATAATTTATTTACAAAAAATTTTCCTGTATTAGATGAAGGATATTTTACTAAATTTTCAATAAGAAAACGGAATACTTTTAAGTATCCCGTTTTTGTATTATATTGAATTATTTATAACTTCTTCTAACTTGTCCAGTAGCTCAGATTCCGGAACTCTGGCTACAATTTCACCTTTTTTAAATACATAGCCTTCGTTTATTCCTCCGGCAATACCAAAGTCTGCGTGTCTTGCTTCCCCCGGACCATTCACGGCACAGCCCATAGTTGCAATGGTAATATTTTTATCGAGATTTTTAAATCTTGCTTCAACTTTTTTAGCCAAACCGATTAAGTCAATTTGAGTTCTTCCACAAGTAGGACAAGATACAAAATTTACACCTCTTTGTCTTAATTTAAGACTCTTTAAGATTTCATATCCCGCAAAAACTTCTTCGACCGGATTTTCGGTAAGAGATACCCTGATTGTATCTCCAATTCCTTCGGCTAATAAAGTTCCCAAACCTACAGAAGATTTGATAAGTCCGCCTTTTAACGTTCCAGCTTCGGTAACTCCTAAGTGGAGAGGATACTCAACTCTTTGAGCCATCAAACGATAAGCCTCGATAGTTGTTAAAACATCTGAAGATTTTAACGAAACTTTAATTTTATCAAAATCCAAATCTTCCAAAATTTGAATATGTTTCATTGCACTCTCAACCATTTTTTCATGCAGAGGAATATCTTTGTCCAACAAATCTTTTTCTAAAGACCCTGCATTAACACCAATTCTAATTGGAATATTTTGTTGTTTTGCAAGAGTTACAACCTTTTCAACATTTTCACGCTTCCCAATATTTCCAGGATTAAGTCTTAATGCTGAAATTCCATTATTTATACATTGAATCGCCAAACGATAATCAAAGTGAATATCTGCAATCAAAGGAACGGGTGAGATTCCAACCAATTCTTTTATTGCTTCTGCGGCATCCTTATTCAGAACGGCAAGCCTTACTAACTCACACCCAGCATCAGCAAGTTCTCGAATTTGACGAGAAGTTGCCTCTACATCACGAGTATCAGTATTACACATTGATTGAACACTAATCGGATTATTATTACCGATTTTTACATTTCCAATTGAAATTTCTTTTGATTTTCTTCTTTTTATCATAGAATAATTGTAGCACAACAAAATTGAGAGGGTTAATAAATATGAGGATTGCAGTATTATCAGACATTCACGCAAACGTACAAGCTCTAGAAGCAGTTATGAATGACATCGTTAATCAACAATGTGAGCATGTTTTTTGCTTGGGTGATTTAGCTCTGGCAGGACCTCAACCAAAAGAGGTTATGGACTACGTAATGCACCAACAAGGAGCTTGGACAATAATTCAAGGTAATACTGATAAAATGATTGCCCAATACGGACCGGAAGTTGTTGAGTTTTTAGAAGCTCAATATCCTGTTATGGCAAATGCAATTGCAGATGACATTACATTGCTGGATGATTCTCATAGAGCATTTTTAGAAGGATTACCACCTCAATTAAGTTTAGATGTCGAAGGTTGCAGCGTTTTATTAGTACATGGTTCTCCTAGAGCAAACAATGAAGACATCCTTCCTGAAATGCCATTAGAAGAAGTTGAAGAAATAATTTCAGGAACAAAAGAAAAACTTATCCTTTGCGGACACACACATATTCCATGCGGTTACCAAACAAATACAAATCAAACCGTTGTAAATGTTGGTAGTGTTGGACGTCCAATGACCGAACAGCCTAAGGCTTGTTATGCGATTATTGATTTTTCACAAGGTTCATTTGAAATCCGTCATAGATTTGTTGACTACGACAACCAAACAGCGGCAAAAATTATGACAGAACGAGGATTTATGGGAGCAGACAGACTTGCAGATTTATTACTCAAACCTGTTGAAAGACATATTTAGTCCTGTTCGATAAAATTAATAGGCAAAAAATATTATTTCCAGAATTTAATACATATATGCAAATTCGTGATTTAAAATATATGTTCGGCTATCAAAAGATAATAAAAGTTGATGATAGATTATCACGTGGATGTGCAGCTTTTACCCCAATTAGAGCTGCAAGACTAAAATTGAACGGCATACAACAGATAATAGATTTACGGAGTAGTACCAAGCCTGGGTCATCTTTTCTACAATCTTTAGAGAAGTTTTACTGCAAAATTTTTAACATAAAATATATTAATATCCCTCTTTCGTTTACATCAAAATCAATCCCGAAAGATAGTAGTTTTCAAAAAGTCGTAAAAACCCTAAAAGAAAACAATTTAAAGACCTTTATTCATTGCCACTACGGGAAACATCGAACAGGGGAATGTGTCGCACTTTATCAGAAACAACAAAACTTTAAAGAAGAAAAAATCATTAAAGACTTGCTAGATTACGGATGGAATGAAAAAGTAGACTTCAAAGAGAATAATTATAGCTCGCTACAAATGTTTTTACAAAAATATTACCCGAATAAGAAAAATTTTGATATAGTTGAAAAATACCGAAAACGTTTTATATAGCTGAAGTATAATTGATTTATTTTTTATTTACACTTCAAAAATCACCCTTTATAAACCCTTATCCACCAAGGATGTCAAGAGTCAGACTCCCCCAAGTGGCTAGTCGTATTTTTACTTACGTAAAAATACCAGGTTTACGAGCTTACAAAAAAATGGTATATTAGATATGTAATCAGTTAAGTGAAGGGAAGACAAACTTCCTAAAGGAATTCATTTATGGAAAATTTGTCCACCCAGTTAGATACACTGAAAAACCAATATAGACAAATATTTTTGGAATATGCTAAATCTTTGCAAGATGAAGTTTATTCTCTAAAACCTCAAAAGTTAGAAGGTGAAATATTTGATTCGTACGAAAATCATTCTATCGGTAGAGCTTGGCAAAATAAAGTTCTTAATCTAATTAAACAAAAACTTAACGAAGAAATTGCATCTAATCTCGATATAGTGGCAACAGAGAGAGAATCTTGCCATTGTGTCGGGTGCGGGGTGTGCTGTAAGTTTGCGGTTAGTGAATTTTCACCAGAAGAACTTTCACAAAAAGCCAAAAACGGAGATTCTCTTGCTCATCAATTCATAAATACCTTTGTGCCTTATTCCTCATTAGAAGAAGCCCAAAAGGTTTTTCCTGAATACGTTGAGATGCTTAAGGTTAAGCAGAAGTCCGATTATTTTATTTATCATTGTCCAAAGGTAACAGACGATAATCGTTGCCCTGAATACGAAAACCGTCCGAAAATATGCCGTGATTTCCCTGATAATCCTATTGCATTTTTGCCTTTAACTTGTGGGTACAAGGATTGGAAAAAACAATCGGAACCTATCATGTTAAAACTTAATGCAATGGCTGAAATTCTAAATTATTATAAAAATAATCTGGAAAAAGTAATTTAGATTGTACAAAATGTTTTCAGCATGGAATAATTATTCTATGGAAACTTTATCAGGATTAAACTTAAAAGAAATCGAGAAAATCACAGATTCTCTCGGAGCGACAAAATTCAGGGCAAGACAAATCCATAATTGGATTTATCTCAAATCAGTCAAAGAAATTGACGAAATGACAGACTTGTCAAAAAAATTCCGTGAAGAACTAAAAAAGGTTGCAACCGTTACGGATATAAAAATAAAAGTCAAACAAGTAAGCTCAGATGGAACAATAAAATATTTGCTGGAATATCCTGATGGAGAATGTGTTGAAACTGTTTTGATGCGATTTGACAATCGTGCGAATTTAACAGCCTGCGTAAGTTCTCAAGTTGGATGTGCGGTAAATTGTTCTTTCTGTGCAACTGGGAAACGTGGTTTTATCAGAAACTTGAGCTACAAAGAAATTATAGAACAAGTTTTGACAATTCAACGTGATACGGGCTTAAAAGTTACAAATGTTGTATTTATGGGACAAGGTGAACCACTATTGAACCTTGACAACGTCTTGAAAGCTATGGAAATGTTGAATGAAAGTTTTCAAATCGGAGCCAGAAGATTAACGGTTTCAACTTCCGGTATAATTCCACAAATTAGACAGTTAGCTGAACTCGATATGCAATCAACACTAGCACTTTCACTTCACGCTCCAAATCACGAAATTAGAAAACAATTAATGCAAATTGAAAATAAATATCCAATGGATGAACTTCATAAAGCATTGAAGTATTATGTTGATAAAACCGGCAGACGAATTACCATTGAATACTTGCTAATCAAAGGTTTGAACGATACTATTGACTCCGCTAAGCAGTTGGCAACTTATTTGAAAGATATTAAGTGCAATATAAACTTAATCCCTTACAATCCGACAGCGAAGAACGATTACAAACGACCGGATAATAATTCAATTATGAAGTTCAAAGCGTTGATGGAACATTCGGGGAAAAAAGTTACAGTAAGACTTGAACGAGGTGCAGATATTGATGCTGCTTGTGGTCAACTTAGCGGAAAAGCTAAAAAAGAAGAAAACTAGATGTTACGTTTTTTGAGTTCAATATCATAACCCAAAATATCTGTGATTAGTTTAAACTCTTCATATTTGAGGGTTCTACGAGCTAATTTATCAGAGAGAACTTTTAAATTGTAAGGATAACCTGTTGCTTCTTTCATTTTTTCAGCAATAGATTTCATAGTAACGGCTTCTTTTGCGAGTAATAATTTTACATCCTCTCTTACACTCATTCTAGCTAGTCCTCCCATATCAAATATACACATTAGTCTTGACTATGGGTAAGCCATGTGTAATAATAGTTATACATGTGTATTTATACATATAATTATATCAATATGTAACGGAGAGTTTGTATGAAAGTGAAAAAGAGTATTGGATTTACACTAGCAGAAGTACTTATAACCCTTGGTATAATTGGCGTTGTAGCTGCAATAACAATTCCGGCTTTAATTTCAGCTTGTAACAAAAATATTGTAGAAACAAGATTAAGCTCCACAAATGCAATTATTCTTCAAGCCTTCAGACGTTATCAGGCAGATAATGGGGATTCAACAATGTCGCTTGATACCTATGAGGATGGAGATGTAAACGGATATTCCTGGCAAAGAAGTAAAGATTTTTTTGATGAGTACTTTGCTAAATCTTTCAATACAACACATACATACCCCAAAGGAACGAGATTTCCTATATATTCCGCAAAAGGAAATACAAATTTATCAACAGCTTTTGGAAATTATGCAGTATATAATATGTTAAATAATGGTACTGTTATTGGGGTTGCGAAAAAATGGAAATTACGATGGAATAAGAGTTCACGTAATACTTAATCCTCAAAAGAAGAATTTGCTGGTAGGGCGTGATGTATTTGAACTTCAATATATGTCGGATGGAATGTCCGGTTATTATGCATATAACCCACAAATAAGACGGAATTATACAGAAGGCAACAGGAAATCTTATATAGATGCATGCACATCAAATAGTGCACATCCATTATATGCAATGTCTTCAGCTGAATTTTGCGGATTTTTAATTTTGCAAAACAATTTCAAAGTGCCAAAGGATTATCCAGTTAAGTTATAACAGGGATTTTAATTTCAAACTGTGTTTGCCCTTTTAGAGATTTTACGAGTTCAAGACTTGCATTTTGAGCATTCAAATATTTTTTACAAATACACAAACCCAAACCACAACCGGTTTTCTTAGTTGTATAACCTTCGTTAAAAATGGATTGTTGTTTGTCTTTTGGAATTGGTTTCCCATCATTTGAAATTTTGATTATTCCAAAATTATTTTTTACTTCGGCAATGATTTCAATTTTACCTTTGATTTCAATAGATTCAATTCCATTTTTGATAATATTCACAATGCAAGATAGAAAACGATTTTCATCAACCTTTATATCTGCAGAATTTTTTATAAAAACATCAAATTCAATATTCTTATCTTCATTTGCATAAGCCTTTGATAATTCGACACCCTTTTCGACAATAGATTTAAAGTCATAAATCCGTTCTGTTGTGTTGTTTAGGGATTTTAAATCAAGCAAATTTGTCCCTATAATCTGAATAGATTTTTGAATACAATCAAGAGCGTTTTCAATTGAAGGATTTTCGATATTTGATTTTTCTAAGTTTTTTCTAATAATTTGAGAATACATATCGCAAATAGAAAGATGGTTTCTAATTTCGTGAGATACACATCTTATTTGAAGTTTAAGGTTTTCATCTGTAATTATTTCGCTCATTTTGCCTCTTTTTGAATATTAAAAAATAAAGGGTTCTTACACTTTATGCAGAACCCTTATAGTTTATGTGTGTGTCAGAATTTTACACTGTAGTCATAGCTGATGTTTTGCTTGTTTTGAAACCGTGGCTAAGTGCATATAAAACTGCATTAGTTCTGTCGTTAACTTGTAATTTTTGGAAAATATTATTAACGTGTGTTTTAACAGTAGTTTCAGATATAATTAATTTTCCTGCAATACTCTTGTAGTTAATACCTTCGGTTAAAAGTTCAAGCACTTCATTTTCTCTCATAGTCAAACTTGATAATAGATTTTCTTCTTCTGCTGCTTTTGCTTCTTCTTTTGCTGATGTTTGGAAATATTCGAAAAATCTTGTTGAAAGAACAGAAGGAAGGTAAATTTTACCTGAAGCAACTTCTTCAATTGCATCAATCAATTTAACAGAAGCCATAGTTTTTAGGACATAACCTCTGGCACCTAATTTCATAGCCCTGTAGATTAAATCTGAATCATCATATCCACTCAAGGCAATAACTTTAGTTTGAAGATTCAACTTGTTGATTGTTTGAATAGCTTGTAAACCATCTTTTTCAGGCATATTAATATCCATCAAAACAACATCCGGATGATATTTTTTGATTAAGTTAATTCCGAGATTTGCACTTGTTGTAGTTCCAACTACGTCATAACTGCTTTCCAAGTTAATTAACTCTTTAATCCCTCTCAAGTGATTTGCGTTATCATCAATCAAAACTACTCTTAGTTTTCTGTTAAAATCTCTCATCGTTATTCCCCCGTATTTATTAATTTTTGCTTACCTTCTACACTTAATATACTAATCTTTTTGGATGGTATTTTAATCCATGCAGTGATTGATAAATAAATCCAGCAAGATTGAAGGTTGTATCTAAACCTAAAGATTTAGAAAATTCCTCAATCATGCTCTACACCATGATTTCGCCGCATGGTTGATTAATTGAAGAGTCAAATTCTTAATAATTTAATCAGAGTATTTTTTAGCCCCGAAACTCAACTCGAAAGATGATGACACAAACCCCTACAATTCTCATCTATACATATGAACTTTTGTAACAATTTTCCTTTTTTGCTCAAGAATAACTTTAAAAAACCGTTAATAAATATATAACGGAAAAATTTGGAAAGGGTTACCATTGACTGATAGTATTTCTTTAGGTAAAGGGCGTAAAGCTCAGCAAGTAGATATGGCGAAAATGCAGCAAGGCGGCATTATTCGTGAAGCCAAAAACGAAAAGAATGAAAGCATCTTTTCTGATGATGAAAAGAAAATTTTTGATGCTGTCGATAAAAACGGTGGTAAAGCCAATGGTGTACTTGATAAAGAAGAATTAAACAAGTTCATTGGCGACTTGAAAGAAGCTGCCGGAAATGGAAGACTTTCTAAACGAGAAGCTAATAAATTCTTAAAAGAACACGGATTACAAAACATTGACCCTAAAACATTATTCAGTTTTGTCGATAAAATTTCACAATCAAGTGAAAATATCAAAAGTTGTCAAATGGATGCAGATGGCAACATCATTATTGAATATAATGATGACAAAACAGAAACAATTAATTCTGAAACTCAAACTTCAACAATCGCAACAAATGACGGCAAAGTTTCAGAAGAATACAACGCTGCAAGAGAATTAACTAAAAAGACTGTTAAAGAAAATGAAACAGACAGTACAACAACAGAATACTCCGGAGTGGACTCTAATGGAAATCCTATTCCCTCAAAAGAAACAGCAATTACTGAGGAAGGAAAAACAACAACCACAACAACTTTTGAAAACGGTAAGAAAAAAGAAATTGAAACTTCAAAAGACAACGGTGCAATTGTTACAACTACAACTTTAGATGAAAACGAAAAACCAAAAACAGAAGTTGAAACACAAGGTGCTTACACAGTAATCAACAGAGAATATGTAAACGGCG
>CALAWF010000009.1 GCA_937894665.1 uncultured bacterium
AAATCTCTAATTGCAAGAAAAAGAGCAATAAAAAGACTTGCACGAGTGATTAAGGATGAATTAAATCCAAAACCAGTTGTAGAAATACAAGAGGATTTGCCAAAAGACCCTACGATTGCTGATGTTTGCGATATAAAAGGTATTGGTCCAAAAACGGCTTATCAGTTAAATAAGCTTGGAATTTTTACGGCAAATGATTTGATGTACTACTTTCCGAGAAAGCATATTGATTACTCAAATATAGACAAAATTTCTCATCTAAAGGTTGGCATGACGACTACGATTTTTGGGTATATTACTTCGACTCAAGCTTTTACTTCAAAAAGCGGTCTTGGGATTTGCAAGGTTCAGATTAAGGACGAAACAGGTTCTATTACCTTGAATTTCTTTATGGCAAAAGCCGGAAGATATTTGCTAGAGAGAGTTAAATCACAATTTCCAAAAAATAGTGCAATCATGGTTTCAGGAGTTGTTAAAGTTAATTCTTATGACGGTAAACTTACTATTGATAAGCCAACTTATAATCTGATAGAAACGTTAGAGGGTGAACATTCTTCCTTGAATGCTGGTAGAATTGTTCCTATTTATGCCTTGAGTGAAAACTTTAGCATTAAAACTATGAGAAGGGCTATTCATACGTGTCTTGAAATGTATAAAGATACTATTAAAACAGTTCTTCCTGATTATTTGATACAAAAACATAAACTTTTAAGTAAAAAGGATGCAATTTGCGAAATACATTTTCCAAGTAGCATGGAAATGCTTGAAAGAGCAAGATTTACGCTTGTGTTTGAAGAATTGTTTATTATTCAGTTAAAAATGCTAGAACATCGTGAACAAGTAAAAAAAGAACTCGCAACCGTTCCATTACAAATTAAGGATGATGGTTTGGTAATGAAGTTTATTAAAAGTTTACCTTTTGAATTAACTTCTGCTCAAAAGCAGGCTGTAAATGAAATCTTGAATGATTTAACTAAAGAAGAACCAATGCAAAGACTTTTACAAGGGGACGTTGGTAGTGGTAAAACAGTTGTTGCTACTATATTCTTGTTGTCTGCAGTAGAAAATGGTTATCAAGGGGCAATAATGGCTCCTACTGAGATTTTGGCAAAACAACATTATAACAACCTAGTCGAATGGCTAACTCCGATGAATTTAAGAATAGGTTTATTTTTAGGTTCTAGCAAGAAAAAAATGCGTACTCAAATGGAACAAGATTTGATAAATGGTCAAATTGATATTGCAGTTGGCACACATGCTCTTATTCAAGACAATGTGGAATTTAATAATTTGGGTGCTATTGTAATTGATGAGCAACATAGATTTGGAGTTAAACAAAGAAGCAAGTTAACTAAAAAATCTCTTGCTCCTCAAACGCTTACCATGACAGCAACTCCAATTCCTAGAACATTAGCATTTACTCTCCACGGAGATTTGGATTTGACTATTATTGACGAAATGCCTGTTGGTAGAAAACCGGTTAAAACTTTTGTTATGACAAATCATCGAGAGATTTATAAACTTATTAGAAAAGAGGTTGAAACTGGTCATCAGGCATACATTGTTTATCCATTGATTGAAGAAAGTGAAACTCTTAGTGCAAAGGCTGCAACAAAAGAGGCAGAAAGACTTCAAGAAACAGTATTTTCTGACTTAAAAATTGGACTTCTTCACGGTAAATTGAAGAACGAAGAAAAAGAAGAAGTCATGGCAAAATTTAAAAATAAAGAATATGACATTTTGGTTTCAACAACGGTTGTAGAAGTTGGTGTTGATGTTAAAAATGCAACAGTCATGGTTATCGAAAATGCAGAAAGATTTGGCTTGTCGCAACTTCACCAGTTGAGAGGTCGTGTAGGTCGTTCTGATTTGCAATCATATTGTATTTTATCAAGCTCTTCTAAACAACCTGAAACTTTAGAAAGATTACATGTTATGGAAGAAACAAACAATGGTTTTGTAATTTCTGAAAAAGATTTAGAACTTAGAGGCCCTGGAGATTTCTTAGGCGTAAGACAAAGCGGACTTCCTGAGTTTTTAATTGCAGATATTATAAAAGATACTAAAACTCTTGAATTAGCAAGGTTTGAAGCACAAACTTTTATCAAAGAAAAAGATATAAATGATTATCCAACTTTAAAAATGGCGGAAAGCCTAAGTTCGTCTGATAAAGAGCTACTTTCTGCCTAGTTCATAATTCTTAATATTTAAGGCAATTTTTCTTTTGTCATGGAGTTTAAATATATGTGTAGGTATACTATTTCAATTTACTATGTAATTTTAGAAAGTGTGTTATTTTGAACATTCATGAACTTAGAGCGAATGTCGTAGCTGACAAGTTTGAAACAAAAACCAAAACTAAGGCTGAAAACAAACCTCAGTTGCCTATTTCAGACAATAAGGAAATCGTAAACGAAAAAGGTGCAACAGCACTAAAGAATTATTTTATCGGTACTCAACATGTAGCATTTAAGGGTTTCCCATGCGATACTGGAGAATTTAACCATAATATGGCAATGGTTCCATGTGCATGTTGCGGTAAGAAGATGCTTGCCGGTAATGAAAATGTTGATAAGTTTGCACAAAAGCTAACTCAAATTAGAGGTGAAGAAAGAAACAACTTCATTGATGATACAATGGATATTTATCGTCCAGTTGAAAAAACAATTATTAGAGGGATGAAAGATTTAGGTACAAAATATCCAGAAAAAACAACTTTTGAATTATGTGCAGAAATGGCTAAAGATCCAGAAGGTATTTTGAAAAATGGTCAACTAGCCGTTCTTGATGATGTTGATGCAAAAGCAAAAGAACTTTATGGCGAAGATAATAAAATTTCAAAATTCGTTAAATCGCAAAAACCACTTATAACAGGTGAAGAAAATAATCCAAAATTTAACAGAGCTGATTTCGTTGCAAAAATGGATGATTTGACTACTGAAATGGGTGATGATAAGGCAAAAGGAAAAGTCTTAAATGTCGCAATTGATATGCCATTTGAAGATGATTATTTCCAAAAAATGACTAAGAAAATTTATCAACCAAGAAAATTTATTAGAACATTATATTGTAATGCTGTAAAAACAGCAGAACATATTCACCCAAAATCTTTAGGTGGTCCGAACAATACAGAAAACTACATGAGTGAATGTAATGAATGTAATGAAAACAGACAAAATTATGATTTGAATAGCTATTGGATGAGTAGATACCCATCAATGCCATACAACGTACAACAGTTCTGTGATGATGTAACAGAAAAAGTTGTATCAGGTGAAAT
>CALAWF010000010.1 GCA_937894665.1 uncultured bacterium
CGTTTCTCTTTGCACCTGTTCCGGCGAATCAATATGGTGGCTTTCTGGTTGCAGAACGGGACGGGCAAATCTTGTTCCAGTTGCCATTGACTACACAAACTGCCGTTCTGGAGCAGCCTGCAACCACAGAGGAACAGCCTCAGGAATCCATTTGGCAGCGGTTGCAACACTGGATGCAAGTGCGATTCTCATAATCTTATAACATCCAGAGGGCACACAAAGCCGTTCTCTTGCACCTGTTCCAGTTCCAGTTGCCGTTCCGGAACAGACTACACCCTCATAGAAACCGTCCCAAAAATCCCTTTGGCAGCGTTGCAACGCTGAATGCAAGTGCGGTTCTCGTAATCTTATAACATCACATCTCATCCAATAGGAGGATTTTCAACATGGAAAAAGTACGCATTCAAAAATTATTATCCGATGCCGGCTACTGCTCCCGCCGCAAGGCGGAAGCCTTGATTGCTGCCGGAAAAGTCAAGCTGAACGGACATCCCGTCAAGCTCGGCGACCAGGCGACCCGTGCCGACCTCATTACCGTCAACGGAGAAGCCGTTCGCATCCCTCGCAGAAAAGTAAAGCGTTATATCATGCTGTACAAGCCCAGAGGCTATGTCACCACCACTTCCGATGAACTCGACCGCCGCTGTGTCATGGACTTGCTGGATGGCGTAGAAGAACGGGTTTACCCCGTCGGCAGACTGGACAAGGATTCCGAAGGGCTGCTGCTGCTGACGAATGACGGCGAATTTGCCAACAACATCATGCCCCCCAGCCGCCATATTTCCAAGACCTATCGGGTTACCGTTCGGCCGGATATTTCCGAAGAACAATTGATTGCCCTTTCCAGCGGCGTGGAACTGGATGGAAAAATGACCCTGCCGGCAAATGTCGTTGTGAAGACCAAAGAACCAAACCGTGTGGTGCTGCTGATGACCATTCAGGAGGGCAGAAACCGCCAGATTCGCCGGATGTGCGAAGCTTTGGGGCTGGAAGTTGCCCGCCTGCGGAGAACCAGCATCGGACCTCTGAAACTGGGTATGCTGAAACCGGGTACTTATCGGGACTTGACCGCAGAAGAACTGCGTGCCATCCGCAACGCCATCGGCGGCGACCTCTAATCGCCGTGCGAGAACCAGACGCACCCGAAATGAACCAGAAAGGAGTTCGCATTTTATGCCAATTTGTATTCCAAAAGAATTGCCAGCATTTCAGACGCTGGCAAATGAAAATATCTTTGTCATGGATAATGACCGTGCCTCTCATCAGGACATCCGCCCGTTGCGGGTGCTCCTGCTGAATCTGATGCCGAAAAAAATTGAAACGGAATGTCAGTTTCTGCGGCTGCTCAGCAATACGCCGATTCAAGTCAATGTGGAATTTTTACAGGTTTCCAGCCACATCAGCAAGAACACCAACAAAATGCATCTGGAAGCCTTTTACCATACGTTTGCAGAAATCCAGAACGAATATTATGACGGCTGTATTATCACAGGTGCCCCGGTTGAGCACCTTTCTTTTGCCGATGTCGATTACTGGGAAGAGCTGCAACAAATCATGGAATGGACAAAGACCCATGTCTTTTCCACCATGCATATCTGCTGGGGGGCTCTGGCAGGGCTGAACTACCACTTCGGGATTCCCAAGTATGACCTGCCGGTTAAAATGTTCGGGGTCTTCCCACACGAGGTGCTGCAAAAAAATGTGCAGCTGCTGCGAGGATTTGACGACCGCTTTTATGCTCCGCATTCCCGCCACTCAGAAGTTCGGCGTGCGGATATTGAGCAAGTGCCAAATCTGACAATCTTGACGGAATCGCCACAAGCTGGCGTGCACATTGTCGCCAACACCAACGGCAGACAATATTTTATCACGGGTCATCTGGAGTATGACCGCATGACACTGGCAGGGGAATATTTCCGAGACAAAAGCAGAGGGCTGCCGATTGCCGTCCCCGCCCACTATTTCCCCGACGACGACCCCCTCCAACCGCCCCTCTATACCTGGGGCTGCTGTGCAAACCTGCTTTTTGCAAACTGGATTAATCACTGTGTGTATCAGCTGACGCCATATGAACTGACACGGCTGGAGCTGTATAACTGGGATTGGGAGGCCGGGCTGTAAAAACGGCGAGAAATTTTTCTCCCGCAGAGAAAGGTTTGTTTTTGACCTACATCGACCTACATTCGACCTACATCAAAAAGAGGCCAAAAAGCCCGAAAAACTGGGAAAATGTAGGTCGATGTACCTCATATTCATACTTTACGCACGCGAGGAAAAAAGTAAAAATTTTCTCTCACATAGAAAGGTATGTAAATGACCTACATCGACCTACATTCTTTCGGGTTCAATCCACGCCCCTGCGTAAGGGGCGACTTGCTGTGCAAACCTGCTCTTTGCAAACTGGTTGTTTCAATCCACACCCCCATAAGGGGGCGACAAGCGGTGCTTATTTGGTCAGCAGTCGGACAGCAGCCGTAAACCCCACCGCAAAGGCGTGCTTCTGCCAGTCCTCACACAGCTGCAACAGGGCTTCCAGAGCTTCTCCGCTGACGGCTGGTGCGAGCGTGTCCAACTGTTTGTGCAGGGCTTCCGGCTCAAACAACGCCGGCTCTCGCCTGCATAGTCCCTCATACAGGGATTCTAATTCTGGTTTCATCGTTCCCCCCTTGACTTTTCCCGCATCGTCTGCTATCATAGATTTAGCAGCGTTTCGGCGTTGTGTTGGGTTGTAAGTGTGGCGTTTGGTCGGCGGACACTTACAGCCTTATTTTTTTTTGCCCAAAATGAGTGCAATCCCTTGTCTAACCGCCTCTGCTTTTGTAAGTTTGTTGTCCTTACAATATTGCAAAAGTGCCCGGTGCGTGTCTGCATCAACCCGGATTTTTATGCTGATGGACTTAGGATTGTCTATTTTTGGTCTGCCAGTGCGTGGACTCACAAAATCACCTCACTTTTTGTGCACCACTAATTATAGTATACATTATGTGCACCAAAAAGTCAACCGTCATCTTCCACAATCTTTCCCGTTTGTTTTTGTTGGTTTTGCCCGCTCTGCAAAGCAAAAAAGTGTGCTATAATATAGATAACCATACCGATAAGGAGGGCTATCATGCTTTACACGTACCATCTCACCACGCCTGTCACGGGCTTTGTTTCGATAACGGCTCAAGTCAAAGGGGCGGTGGCAGAAAGCGGTGTCCAGAGCGGCATTTGTGTGGTGTACTGTCCGCACACGACCGCAGGCATTACGATAAATGAAAACGCTGACCCAGACGTGCAGCGAGATTTGTTGCTTGCCTATGCGGAGGCATTCCCTGACCGCAAGGCATTTGCCGCGGGCAACTCCGCCGCTCACGCAAAGGCTTCTGCCATGGGCAGCAGTGCCACAATTATCATCGAGCAGGGAAAGCTTCTGCTGGGCACTTGGCAGGGTATTTATTTCTGTGAGTTTGACGGCGTCCGCACCCGGACGTTTTACGTCAAGATTCTCGCAGATGCAGCAGATTTTCATCCACGCCCCATGTAAAGGGCGACTTTGGCATCATCGACCGTCACCAAAAAGTATCAAAACTGCTGTCAAACAGTGTATATATATATACTGTTTGATTGTTGACAGGTCAATGACAAAGTGACAAGAGTGCGAATGCACGGCACTCTTGTAGCACTTTGCATTTCATTGACAAACGCATTTATTTTTTTCAATCCACGCCTCGTAGGGCGACAAATAAAAGAACAGGAGGTTTTTCACAATGACATCAGACCTTGCAACCTTACAAACCATCATCACCCATGCCCACCGCCTTGTATTCTTTGGCGGTGCAGGCGTGTCCACCGAGAGCGGCATTCCCGACTTTCGCAGCCAGGACGGATTGTATCACCAAAAGTATGACGTGCCGCCGGAGACCATTCTTAGCCACTCGTATTTTGTCCGGCACACCGAGGCATTTTATCGCTTTTATCGGGACAAGATGATTTGCCTATCCGCAAAGCCCAACGCTGCCCACAAAAAGCTTGCTGAAATGGAGCAGAAAGGCATCCTATCCGCCGTTGTCACGCAAAACATTGACGGGCTGCATCAAATGGCTGGCAGCAAGACCGTCTATGAATTGCACGGCAGTGTTCACCGGAATTACTGCGAACGCTGTCACGCCTGCTACGATGCGGAATGGATTTTGCAGACGGAGGGCGTTCCCCACTGTCCACACTGCGGCGGATTGGTCAAGCCGGACGTGGTTCTATACGAAGAATCCTTGCCGGAACAGACAGTGGAGCAGGCAGTCCGTGCCATCGCTGCGGCAGACGTGCTTCTCATTGGCGGTACGTCCCTGACCGTCTATCCTGCGTGCAACCTGCTCCGGTATTTCAACGGGGAGCGTCTGGTTGTGTTAAATCGGGACGCTACACAAATTGATGAGCAGGCAGACCTTTGCATTCGGGAGAAAATCGGAGCCGTGCTCTCCCAGATTGTGCTTCCGTAATTTTTATCCACGCTCTGCCGTGACACGGTGACAAACGATAGCAAGGGATAACAAACGATAACAATGTTATCAGTGTTATAACAAGCGATAACAAAAATAACTGTAACTGGTACTGTTACAGTAACAGTAATATATATATAAGCCCTCGAACAACACCGCCCAAAGGTCGGTGTACTCGAGGTGCTTTCGATTTCAATCCACGCCCCGTAGGGCAACAAGGGAGGGTTTTTATTGCCTGTCTGGAATCCCTGGCATGGCTGCACAAAATATAGTGCCGGCTGCCAAAATTGCTATGTCTATCGCATAGATGCAACGCACGGACACAACAGCACCACCGTGCAAAAAACAGCCGCCTTTGCTCTTCCGATGCAGCGGACACGAGGCGGCACGCTAAAATTACAGCCGACCGACGAATCCGTCTACACCTGTCTAAGTTCCGACTTTTTCTTAGCAGATGCTGACGGCTGGCGACCGGATATCTGGGCAATGATTCGCTATCGCTCGGACTTGCACTTTTTTATCA
>CALAWF010000011.1 GCA_937894665.1 uncultured bacterium
ATTCTAGACAAAAACAAATTTATGAATATCGTTCCAACACAAGATGACATTTATTTTTGGGCTATGGCAGTTTTGAAAGGAACACCTATACAAATAATAAATGGATATTCTAAAAGCCTTGATATTATTGAAAATACACAAAATGCAGGCTTATGCAAAATAAACATAAAAAAAGGTAAAGGATTAACAGGAAATCAGTCATTAGAAAAAATTTTAAATGCTTACCCGGAAATCCTAACCATTTTGAAAGGAGGTACAGTATGCGAATACTCACAACTTTCAAATACCTAGTAAATGGGATTAAAAAACTTTGCCTTGAGATATTTATCCCTAACCGTAAAATCCGAAGAATTATGAAAGGAGAGATGGCAAAAAACTATCTCAAAAAATATGTCAAAGCGGCAATAAAGGAAACAGAAACTCAAACATTCGAACAAAAAGAAATCAAAGATTATACAATTTGGCAATTTTGGGATACCGGAATTGAAAATGCCCCTGAAATTGTTAAACGCTGTGTTGAAAGTATTGACAAATTTGAGCCAAATAAAAAACACGTGGTTTTAAATCTTGAAACGATTAAAAATTATGTTGATATTCCTCAAAGATACTATGAATTGCTAAAATCTGGCAAGATGGGGATGGCACACTTTTCGGATATTTTGAGAACACATTTACTTTTGAAATATGGTGGATGCTGGATAGATTCTACCGTTCTACTGACAGATAAACTACCTGAATATATTACAAACTCTGAATTATTTTTATTCCAAAACTATCCAAATGATGATTTAGACGGCTTGAATATTGCAAATTACTTTATTCATTCAAAACCTAACAACAAAATAATGAAAACGATAAAAACCGCATTAGAAAAATACTGGAATGACAATGATTTTGTTGCCAATTATTTTTTCTATTTGCATATGTTCTCAATGATAAACACTTGGAACGATAAATACAAAAAGGAATGGTCCAAGATGCCATTTGTTAGTTTTATTCCGGTCCAACATTTTCAGAGAGAATTGCTAAATAGATATGATAAAGCCAGATGGGAAGAAATTAAATCTACAACAGGAATACATAAACTTACCTACAAACCTAAAATAATTGGTTTAAAAAGCACCGATATATCAAATACATTCTATGAAAAACTAATTAAGGGGGAACTAAATGGATAAAATAAATATCGTAATACCAATGGCTGGAGCAGGGAGCAGATTTAAAATTGCTGGCTATAAAGATCCAAAACCTTTTATTGTATTCAATGGAAAAATGATGATAGAACATGTTCTTAATTCATTTTCTGATATTCCTGCGATTTTCACCCTAGTAATTCAAGAAAAATTTCAACAAGAACAAAGTGAACAATTAAAAATTTTAGAACAAAAATACGATATTCAATTTGCAACAGTACCTAAGCTAACAATGGGAGCGGCTATAACGGCTTTAGCTTCTCGTAGCAAAGTAAATAAAAAATATCCTGTTATTTTTGCAGACTCAGATAATATTTTCGACAAAAACACCATAAATGAATTTGCAAAATTTAGTACTGATTCAAATTTAGATGGTTGCATAATGACATTCAACGCAAATGAAAATAAATACTCTTATGCAAAAACGAATTCTAATAATTTATTAGTTGAAACAAAAGAAAAAGAAGTTATTTCAAATAATGCAATTTGTGGAGTATATTACTTCAAAAATTTTGAGCTTTTTGAAAATGCAACAATAGATATGATTATTGCAAATGATTTATCAAAAAATGAATTTTATATGTCCAACACATACAACCATCTGCTTAAATATACAAAGAAGATAAAAATATTCCCAATTTCAGAATCTAACTTCCACTGCGTAGGAACACCAGAGCAACTAAATAACTACATAAAAGAAGGAGAAACCAATGCAAAAATTCAATAATATCTTACTCTTTGGAGGAGAAACAAAAAACGAAAATATGCCGGTAGGGTTTTATTCTTCTTTAGCAATGTTACCGCTTAGAGGGAAACCTATAATTTGGTGGCAATTAAACAATCTTAAAAACTTCGGAATGGAAGATTTTATTGTCGTTGTCTGCAAGGATAATGACAAATTGATAAATTACATCAAAGATGTATTAAAAGAAAATTTTAGAATTAAATTAGTCTTGGTCAATTCGAACAAAAATATTCTTAGTTCTCTCAAGTACGGACTAAAAAAGGCAAATCCGGAAATTCCAACAAGGGTTCTTTTAGGAGATACACTAATTACTCAAAGTATTAATGACGACACTGACATATTACTAACCTCTAAAAACATAACCTCTAGTGAAAATTGGTGTCTAATAAAAAATAATAAAGATAACCATCTTGAATTTTTCGACAAAGAAAAAAATATTAATACATCAGATAAAGAAGCACTTGTTGGATACTACGCATTTAATGACACAAAATATATTCTAAATTGCTGCACAAAAGCAAGATTAATGTTGAAAAAAGAAATCTCAACAGCTTTAATTATGTATCAGGAAAAATATAAATTTAAAACAAAACAAATTAACGATTGGTACGATTTAGGTCATACGTCCGGAATTATTAAAGCTAAAAACATTCTGTTCAATGCAAGATGTTTCAACTCTATTGCTGTAAATACAGAATTAGGAACATTAACCAAAAGCAGTACCAAAATTCAAAAACTTGAAGATGAAGCTCTATGGTTCAATAATCTTCCGGAAGATTTAAAAATCCTAACTCCGAGATTTATTAAATTCACAAAGAATGAACAATCCGCAAGTTTAACCCAAGAACTCTACGGATACCCGTCTTTGCAAGAATTATACCTTTCCGGAGATGTAAACCTTGAAGACTGGAGCTATATTATAGAAAAATTATTCCAAACTCACAAATTTTTTGAAAAATACACAACCAATACAGATAAAGATTCATTACTTTGGTTATATTACAACAAAACAGTAGAAAGACTTGCAGAATTAAAGAAACAAGGAGATTACTGGGTTAAACTATTATCTAAAGAATTTGAAACAATTAACGGAAATAAATACAACGGAATATCAAAATTAAAAGAACAAATTAAAGATTTTGCAGAAGAACTGAGTCAAAACGGTTCGCAAACAATAATTCATGGGGATTACTGTTTTTCAAATATACTATTTGATTCCTCAAACTATGTATTCAAATTCATAGACCCGAGAGGAAGATTAAATGCTGATGCAACAATCTATGGCGATCCAAGATATGACATTGCGAAACTTCGTCATAGCATATGCGGATTGTACGATTTTATAGTCCAAGGTTTGTTTAAAATTTCTGAAAAAGAAGAAGGCTTTGAATATAAAGTTCTTACAACAAGAGATTATTCCGTATTAAAAACAGTATTCAATAAAATAGCAGAAACATATAAATTTAATCCGATAGAAATTGAATTTATCGAAGGATTGTTGTTCTTGTCAATGATTCCATTGCATAAAGATAACTTAAACAGACAAAAGATGTTCTACATTCGAGCTGTTGAACTTTTAAATGAAGCATTAGAAAAAAGAGAAAAGGAGAAAATAAATGGAAGAAAAGAAATTGCGAATTTGTATTGATTTAGACGGAACAATTTGCACCCTAAAAAAGCCAAATGAAAGCTATGCAGATGTAAAAGTTCAACCGGGAGCAAAGGAATTTATTGACGCATTAAAAGCGGACGGGCACACAATTATCATCAATACCGCACGTAATATGCAAACCCAAGGGCATAATGTCGGGAAAGTGTTAAAAAATGTAGGGAAAATCACTCTTGATTGGTTAGAAGAAAATGGAATTCAATATGATGAAATCTTTTTTGGAAAACCAAATGCCGACATAACTATAGACGATAGAGTAATGAAATTTGAAGATTGGAGAAAGATGGATAAGTCAACTTTAATCAAAGAAGCCAAGGAGAGATAGAGTGGAACAAACAAACAAAACAGCTATTCTATTATATGGATATACAAGAACGTATAAAATAACTGCAAAATCCTTATTAAAAAATGTTGCGGAACCTAATGATGCAGATATTTTTGTTTATTGTTGGGACAACGAAGGAGTTTCAAATGTAAAAACAAATGCTGATACATTTGAAATTAATAATTATAAGAATAAAATGTCTTGCAGAGAAGATTCTCAAGGGAAGGAAGTAACAACTAAAACATTAGAAAATGTATATGGTGAAAGGCTAAAAAAATGTTCAATTCAAAAATATAATAATAAGAAATTCAAAAATGATAGTGAAGGAGTACCAAGTCCAATATTACCAATAGAAAGAATGTTTTCTTTATATTACAACATCACAGGAGTAATGAACCTTCTCTTAAAATACGAACAAGAAAATAATATACACTACGATAATATCATTCTTGCCAGACCAGATTTAGAATTTTATTCAAAAATAGATTTAAAAAATTATAATTTAAATCTATTAAATATCGCTAATTATGGAGGGAATATCAATCCAAATGGGAAAAATGAACTATATTATGCCTGCTATTATAAAAATGTAGAAAGAGTAGAATATATTCCTTCAAATGAAATAGCTTTTTCAGACCAACTTATAATATCAAAACATGAAAACTTAGAAAAACTATGTAATCTATATGACATGCTTAAGGAATATAACCAACGAAATGTTCCGGTATGTCATCCCGAAACTGTTTTATATTATCATTTAGCACTACTTCAAAATATTGAAGTTACAACAAATAATATTAAATATGAAATATTAAGAAACAATTTTTCACGAAGTGAAAATTCTTTCTCTTTATTAAAAACTAATAAAACACCATCGAAAGTGGAAAAATACAAAAATAAAATAAAACAAAATTTAAAAGAATTTATATTTGGATTAAAAGCAATAATTGGAATTATTATAAACCTAATAAAATATGCAATAGCAGTAATTCGGGAGGGGGGGGGCTAAAACCCTTGCCGCACAAGGATTTTAGCATAATTCTAGTGCCAAACATTTACACAATTATAGGAGAGTATTAAATGAAACGAGCAATAATTACACCAACATTTAAAGGTCATTTTAAATATATTAAAAGATATTTGGAAAGTTTTAAAAAATATGTAACTGACCCTAATGAAGTTACTATTATTTTTACAATATCTAAAGATGAAGAAAAACTTTTTAAAAATATAATCAAGCCATATAAAGAATTACCAATACAAGTTTTGTATTTAGAAGAATTGTTAGCTCATTTTGGAATATCTCAAACTCCTCAATTACTAATGGATAAATATAAAAAGTTCTCATTCCAAACAATGAAGAAATTTTACACAATACTATATTCAGACGCCGATTATTTTCTTGTTTTAGACTCTGAATCAATGTTTATAAGAGAAACAAACATAAGTAAATTATTTGATGATTTCAAACAATCCCCATTTATATCTTATTCAAATTTAAAGGAACGAGCTTATTTGAGCAATTTTACCGAAAATGTAATCAATAACATTGATTACATTTTAAATACTAATTGTGATAAATGGTTCTTAGAAAATTTTGTATGGTTTTATGATAAAAATATTTTAAAAGATATGATAAATGATTTAGGACAACCAATAGAATTTGTTGACAAAATCTATCAAAATAGAAATGCACAAGGAATTGAATCGGGAG
>CALAWF010000012.1 GCA_937894665.1 uncultured bacterium
AGACGAGCTTCGCTCTTGCCAAAATCCGCAGTTCAGGATGACAAATTTTTCTTAGTGCCTCAGAGCCTTAATGTCTTAGAAGCTTTTGTAACGAACTTATTCTCCTATTCCCTTGTTCCTTATTCCCTTTAAAATTCCCCGATAGACTTGTCCTTGACATCCTGCAACAGAAAATTATTTGCATTTTCAATCCCATATTGCTCAAGTGCGAATTTAAAACATTCAAGCCAATTAATTTTTGACGCCACATCCTCTACTTTTGCGAACGATTGAACAACTTCAAATAATTCCTTGAGTTTAGATTTTCTTTCAAAAATCGCCTTTCTATCTCCATAACGGTAAATATAGTTTGCTCCTCGAACTTCATCATCAACATCAATAAAGTTTGTTGCACCGTTATCAAAAACAGGAATCCTTTCTTTTCCAAGTTTGAAATTTGAAATAATTTCTGCTGTTTTTTCAACCATTGGTACAATAACTTTTCTATTTATAGCTTCCAAAATCATATTCAATCGTGCTTCTTGACCATTGACAGAATAATTGATTTCCGTTGCAGTTCTGTCGTAGGCTTGGACATTTCCTGACATATTTTTGAAAATTCCGGTTGCACTTTCAATTGTAGATTTGAAATAATTTAAGAAATCCCAACCGGTCATAGCTTTGTCGAATGATAGCGGCGTTGGTGTTGTTGTCATTAGGGCTGAATCATATTCAATAATTTTCCCTGGGCTGACATCTTGTTGCCCTTTGAAACATCCTTTTGGTGCTAAGTATGGAGGATTCATCATAAGCGAAAGTGCATCAAGTTGGTTATTCAAAATTGTAGAAGAAATGTTATTTAGAATAAGTGCAACTCGCAAAGGTGAAATTCCTCTCCCTGTATCCGGACATTCCAGAATATTTGCGTGAATAAACGGGTTAACTACAAAAGGGTTATCTTCGTATCTGATAATTACATGTCTTCCGGCAATAACAAGAAGTTTGTTTTTCAACACCTCCCCATTTGGTAAATTCACATCGCCCCAAAATTCCAATACCTCAATTTTTCTATCGGTATTTTTCGAATCGTTTTTATAAGTTTTTCCTGCCACCACTCCTTTCAATATTTCCAGTTTTTCAGAATTTAGCATATTATTTGATTTGTTTGTTTTGATTTCATCCATTGTTTGATAAGTTCTATAAATCTTTGAGCAACTATCCCAGTTATCAACTCCGTTTTTGTCAAAAACAAAATCTTCATAGTTGATAAATTTGACCTTCGCATTGTCATAAATAACCTTATCTTCAACCATAAAAGCATCTTGAGTGCCTAAAGAAATTTGTTCTTCCACACTCAAAGGTCTTCTTACTTTTCTTGTTTTAGTTTCCCATCCGACAAACAACGTAACTTCACCTGTTTCAACTACAGAATCTACAATCTTTTCCATCTCGTCTTCAATTTTCATTGATTCAAAAGTATTCACAAGCATTGCTTTTTGACGATTTGCAAAAGTCTGCGTTTTGGCATCAACCCCCGCAACGTCAAACATTCCATCCGGATGAGAGTACAAATTTTGTACAATGTGAGATTTCAAAGTTTGAGCAAGTTCATAAATTTCCGGTAACTGAATTTTTGCATCCCAACCGTTTACTTTGGGAATGTCGGAATTATAAATTGCGTAACGGATTAAACGATTATCAGAAAGTTGTGAAGTTCTGTTTTGTTCGTAATAATCGTACTTTTCAATAACATTATTTATTAGAATTTGTTCATCAAGAAAATTCTGGTTTTTCAAATTTTTATTTTCATTTTTCATAAATTTTACCTCTTTTTTAGTTTTTGTTGTGCAAATTAAGAATGCCCAAACTCTCATTCCCGATACCTTGCGTAAACATCTATGTCTTGTGGTTTCCCAAAACGCAAAGTTTCAGATTCCAATGTCGTTTCGTATTTAAAACCGGAGGTTTTAAGTAATGTTGAAGTCCTAAAATTATCAGGAAAAACAAGTGCTTTAATTTTATAAACCCCCAGTTCTTCAAAACACTTTTTCAAAAAAATATTTGCACTATATCGAGAAAAACTTCCCCAAGCCTTTTTATCCAAACAGGTTAAAAGTTCAACGCTGTAGAGTTGGTTTTCATCTCCGCAAGGATTTTCCAAAGCTACAAATCCCATAAATTCATCCTCTTCATTCAAAACAACCCAAAAGAAAGGGAAAGATTGTTCCAAATAGAATAAAATATTTTCATTGAATTTTGCAAAATCATCTTGGAGGTATTTTGCGTATTGGTTGTAACATCTTTGAATATCAGGGATATAGTGCAAATTAGAGAATTGGTTTAGAGAAGGCTTATATAAAACTTGCACAAATTTGCAAAACATAAACTACCCCTTGTACTTATAGAATTTTATATACATATCACCTGCAACAAAAGAATCGACCTTTTTTGTTAAGAAATTATCTCGAACAATTTCTTGTGAGCCGAGAAATCCCTCTGCTTGTATTCCATTTATATAAGATTTTGTCTTACTGGTTTTATTTATCACAGAATACAAGGTGTTTTTGGAAAATAATTTGCCTTTTGGTACGGATTTAAAATCCTCTGTGCACATAGATTGTGAACCGGAATTTTCAAGTTCTTTTTCAAAATCTTGTTCCGTTTTTCTGTTCACAAAATTGTCATACTCTTCATCGTTCAATAGAATTTTTTCAATTTCTTTATCTTCATTCATAAAAATTTCCTCTTAAATTTTTTTATCATCTAAATTTGATATAGTAATAATTTTGGCTTCTTTGTAAGCCTCTGGGTTCGTGGAAGAAAATCCCAAATATTTGCACAAGCTCTCTAACGCTTTTAGACCGGCAGAAGAATCACGGAGTTTTCTTTTTCCCGTAAAATTTCCGTCTTTATCTAAAATATCTTCTTCTTCCAATGAAAATTGAGCAATTTGCAAAAGTTTTTGGATTACATAACCTTTGGGAACATTCAAAGCATCAATTTGTTTGTTCAATTGATACTTGATTTCTCGGATAATATAATCTTTGGATAATAGTTCTTGTGCAAACTCTTTAGGATTTTCTACAACAAAACCTGCTTTCTTAACAGATTTTTCACCATCAAGAGTTTTGATATATTCAGTTACAAACTGTTTTTGCATAAAGTTAAATTGTTTCATATCTTTACATTTCTTATTATAATTTGTGTTTTTACTAAATAGTTAGTATAATGTACATGCTATTTATATTTCGGCTAGTGTAAATCTTAACAGGGGGGAATGAAAAGGACTTCCTGTTTTTTTTGTCTATTCTTGCCGAAATAGTTTTACAATCGGGGCTTCTTGAGAATAAGCCGATGTCTTTGATTTTAAGTTCAATAGAGCATCTTTATACATATTTGCCCAGTAGGCGAATTTTATGTACTGCGGATTTGCTTTAATTCTCATACAAGTTCCATAGACCAAGACTTGTTCTGCAAATGGCATGGGAATGAGTGATTCATCCTCGGGATTTTCAAAGTCGGTTTTTTCTTTATCGGATGATTTTACACTGTTGTTTGTGTAATAAATTACATCGCATTCTATATCTTTTTCTGATGGAGGAAATAACAATTTGTTTTGATAAGCCGAATAAGTTCCACGTGGGGCATTACCCGTCAAAAACGGCTCAATATTTGAGTAGAAACGATATTTACCGTTTTCAGATAAAATATACAAAATTCTTCCTTTAATTGGATTTTCAATTTCTGTTGTATTTGCAGGAATTGTCAATTTTGCTTTTCGCAAAAGAAATTGCCAATTTTCGATTGCACAAATTTCTTTATTTATAAGATTCAGGATTGAAATAATCCTTTTGTGGTCTTGCTTTACGAGTTCAGAAAAACTGTTTACTTGTTTGTAATTCAGCTCTAGCAAGCATTTATTTATTAGTTCTAAAAAATTCATTTTTTCTCCTTTTTGATTAGGTGAGGAATAGTTATGTAGGGTGGGCTTACTAGCCCACCGAAAATTTTGTTCGGATTTACTAATCCGACACGCAATTCCTTCCCGTACCTCCCAATCCCGAATTTGCAAAAAAATGATTACTTAATTAGACCTTGTTTTACTTGATCCATAATAAGTTTTTCATTTTTCGCAAATTCATCAACTGTCATTCTGCCTATATCTTCACGTGTGAAAATCCTTCCGGTTGTAGCATCTTTTGAAGCATTTTGAGCATAAGAAGTCAATTTGCTTTTTGCTATTGCGTTCTCATCATTCAATGATTTTTCATGTGCAGATTGCTTCAAATAACCGTCAATTGCAGAAGTTTCCAGTCCTTCCACAATTTGAGCTATTTTCGAAATTTCATCCTTATCCATGTTCAAATCCTTGATATAATCCAAAACAGTTCCTCTTGCTCCTTTTTTGAAAAAGTCCGGATGTTCTTGAATAAACATTTCCATCGGGTTTTCAGGAGTTTGAGGCGGAAGATTTTGAGCAGTTGCGTTTTGCATAGGAACAGAGTTTTTACACATGTTAATTTCGTTAAATTTTCTAGCCAACTGAGTCATTAAATATTGTCCTTGACTTGTACTGATAGTTCCTTGTTGCATAAGTAACTGCACTCGTTGAGCATCACATTTCAACGCATCTTCCAATTGATTGATTACATCGGTATAATCCAAAGAAGGATTTGCACCTTGATAAGAGGCAGGTGATGAAATTCCGATTTGATTATTATTTTGGTTTTGCATAAATTTATTCTCCTTGTGTTGTTTGTAATGAGTTAATATATTTCACTGCAAGTTCAATAGCGTCATCTATGAAACTTGATAGAAAAACAGAAACAAGCATTTTCATAATTTTCGGTAGCGGTAAATTTTTGGCAACATAATCTATTGCAAGTTTTTTCTTTTGTTGCCCGTTTCCGGAACCAAGTTCCTGCTCGGCTTTAAGAACAGCATTTTTAGCAAGTTCTTTTATTAAATTCTTTATATTTTTGAACATTTTTCTCCTTTTTATTTTCTTGAAGGTTTGGGATGTCGGCTTAGTAAAGCCGACCTACATTACTTTGCCCTCCGACACCACGTCATTCTGAGGGATAAACCGTAGAGGATGCCATAATCCTCTAACTTCTTCCTCTTCCAAGGGAGAGGATTGAGGTGAGGGGTTACTTCCCCACACTATTGGTAAGAGATCCTTCGCTTTGCTCAGGATGACATTTGCGTTCTGTTTTCCCTCCTCTTTGTGGGAGATGGGTTGATTAGTAAAATTGTTGCTACGCAGACACATAAAATAAATAAGCTGGATTGCTTCGCATTCGCTCGCAATGACATGATTTGAAAAAGATTATACGCATTTCGTCATTCTGAGGGCTTT
>CALAWF010000013.1 GCA_937894665.1 uncultured bacterium
GTTGTAGAAAATTACTGCAACAATCGCAACGCCCAAACCAAATGCAGTAGCAATTAATGCAGAACCAATACCAGACATTACGTCTGCTGCTTGTCCCATTTGTCCAGAATTAGCCATATCTTTGAATGTTAATAAGATTCTAACAACTGTACCAAACAAACCTAGGAAAGGAGCAACACCACCGATTGTACCTAAGATTGTCAAATGGCTTTCTAATTTTCTTGTAGCAAGAGCTGCTGAAATATCGAAAGATCTTGAGAAACCGTTCTTTTGTTCTGAGAAAATTCTAACTGCTTCTTCAATAACTTCTCCTATAACACCACCGCATCTGATTGCGATATTTTGTGCTGCTGATAAATCATTTTTTGATAATTCTCTGTTTAATTCTCTCATATAAACAGTAATATCACGTTGGTTTTTTTGATAGAATGACCATTTGCTGATTACAACGCCAAGTACGAGTATTGAACATACAAAGATTGGTAGCAATACAGGCCAGTCCATTTTAATTGATTCTAATAATAATTCCATAGTTTTCTTATCCTCTTTTATTGTAATAACATTCTTCTAATTAATATTTTGTTGCACCGAATACGTTGTAGTCAAATGTAAATTGAATATCGATACTTTGACCTTTGTACTCAGGTGGTAACGGTCTAAACGGTGCTGCTAAGTGAACTGCATTTAGAGCCGCTTTATCTGCGTTTTGTAATCCTGAAGACTTGAATACGCTACAAGATAACAATCTTCCGTCTTTTGCAATTTTAAATAGTAGAACTACACGTTTACTTTCGTTTCCTTTTGGTGGATCCCAGTTCATTTTAATTCTACGTTGTAATTCTCTCATGTATGGTCCAAAATCCGGTTCTCTAACGGCATCAATACCCGGACGACCTCCGCCGCCTCCTGGGTTTCCTCCGCCGGAACCTGTACCTCTTCCGTAACCTGAACCAGTACCGGTTCCAGAGCCAGTTCCTCTACCTGAACCTGAGCCGGAAGCCAATCTGTTACCTGAACCGCTTCCTACTGGAGCTAATGACGGGTTAGGCGAATATGTTCCGCTTCCTCTTGAACCGCCTTTACTTGATGCTCCTGAACCGCTAATAGGACCGGTTGCGTACTGTCCTGCTTTTGTTCCGCCAGCAGGAACAGGAACTTTAAACGGTGTTGAAGATGGTTTAGATATAGCTTTTGGTGTCATCGGCGGTTTGATAGAAGGTCTAGCTGTTGGTGGTTGAGGTTTTGCAACAGTAGGTTTCGGAATTGCCTTTGTAACCGTCGGTGATGGTGTTACATTTTTCTGTGTAGTTGTTGCTTTGGGTGTTGTTTGGGTATGCTTTGGAGCAACACTTTGTGTAATTTTATTCATTATAGATTGCTTTTTCGGAGCCGGAGAAGGTGAAGAAGCAGGTGATGGTGCTGACGGTTTAGCTGCCGGTGTTGAAGATGGCATAGAAACCGGTTTTTTAGGGTCATTGATTCCGCCGGTTCTTGAATTTCTATCAGCTCTATATTTTGTATTCTTGTTTTTCGGGGTTTGTTCCTTATCTACAAGTACAAATTCAATATCGTTAACTTTTGGTTTGGCTTTTTCTGCTAAAGTTAGATGAATTCCAAAAATTGCAAGAATTGTTATAACTAACCACAAAGTCAAAAGCGTTGCAGGGTGAAGTATTGCAGAAATTGTAATACCTTTTTTGAGTGAGATTGAATCTTTATCTTCTCTTGTAACAGCCGGCATGACATAATCATTTGATTTAGAAGCCGGAGTTCTGTTATTATCCCTGTTATTTATATTTTCTGTGTATTTTCCTAGTATTGACATTTTATTCCCTAACAACAATATTTTTTCTGATTCTCGTTAATAATTCTATTTAAAATCTAAAATAAAATTATCACCCGAATTACTAATTTTCGGAGCTTGCAGGATTAACCGTAATCGGTTGAGTTAAGATTAATTCAATTCCTGCATTTGCCGGAATTTCAACATCTGAGCCTTTATCCCAAATAGATTTTACAAGTCCTCCACCTGCACCGACTGCCGTCATTAAAGCTGCTCCTCGTCCAACACTTCCACCTGATAATGGTCCTGCAATTGTTCCAAGCACAGCTCCCGCTCCTGCTCCTATTGCAACATCTTTCCCGTATTCTGCCGCAACATCAAATTTTGAACCACCGATAAGAGTTCCAGTGTTGTCATCAGTTTTAACAACTGCAGAGATTGGAATGTTTTGTCCGGATGGAGTGATAATTTGAGTAAATCTTAGGGTTAGTTTACCGTTTAGTGTTCCATGTTTTGCTTTAGAAACTTCAATTACTGTTCCAGTAACAGAACTTCCTGCCGGAGCAATTCTTTTTCCGTTAAAATAGAAATCAGAATTTAGAGCAAGTGTTATAGCTTGTCCGTTGTATGCTGTTTCAGAACTAACAGGAGCCATTAAAATAGCTCTGAATGTTTGTCCTGCCGGAACCGTAACGACACTACCTTTGAGGGTATTATTGTTCAACTTGTAGCTGTCTTCTGCATAATAGTTTGGTTGAAAACCAGTATTTGATGCATTTTGTTGGTAGCTAAAATTTGAAGCTCCAAATGCACAATTAGCACTTAATAATAATGCTGAAAGTATAACAATTCTTTTCATATATACCCTTCTCCCTAAAACATAAGTCTTCTTTTTTATATTCTACCGCACTTAAGTCTTTTGTCAATTTATTAATGGTTAATCTGTTAAGGTATGTGTAATTGATGCCGGTGCGGTGAGGATAATTATTTGTTGGTCGCCTGCAGGAATTTTTACGTGCTGACCCATACATCTTTTTCCTCCAGGGCGGATTTGTAATGTTGCAGAACGGTGATTCCAAGAAATACCTTGGAATTTGCTTTGATAATGCGGCATTTTAACCCATTCCGACGGTTGAGTTAGTTCTCCCCCGAAAAGGTTATTATTAGAGGTATATAAATAACCTTTGATTGGAATTTCAAAGCCATCTTTGATTTGAAGTTTTGTAATTTTGATTTTCATTGAGGCATTTGTACCGATTACCGGCTCATTGATTTTTTCAATGTAGCCGTAGAATTCAGAATCTCGAGGAATGATATTTGTTTCATACATAAACAAATCGTTTGTCGAGATAAACTTGACTTTATATCCTTCCGGACAAGTTTCGGTTGATATTTCTTGCAAATTGATTACCGGAATAAATGTCCCTGTTGGGAGTGTAATTTCATCATAATCACGCATTTCAAGCTGTACGGTTGATAATCCTTCCGCTTGAACCTGTTGGGATAATGTACCAAATAGTGATAATATTGCAAGTAATATAAATAATGCTCTCATACGTGCTATTATAACAATTTTTTCTGAGATTTCAAGCCTGTAATTTTATTAAAAAACTTAATATCAGCTTGCGTTTTATTTTGCTTTTTCATACCATATTTGGTGTAGAAATACCCCGACTTGGAAAGGATAAATATTAATGAATATACAAAGAATTGATTCCCAAAAATCAAATACTAGTTTTGGAATGTTAAGACCTTCTAAATTGATGACGTCTGATCAATTTAATAAACTTTCCAAAATGCCAGTTATTTCAAATTTTTCGAATAATTTTGATGGAGAAGTTTCGATTGTTGAATTTATCGGCTCCAAAACTGGAAGAGTTCAATATGCATTAGCTATAGATAATATTGTACCTCAAGGACTTATAGTTAATATTAGAAATTTTTTGCATAAACGGTATAGAGACCACATTATGTTGAAAACACATGCCACAAATTTTGATGAGTTTCTTGAAGCTCTTAGTAGGCGACCCAAAAAAATCCTCACAAAAATGTTTTTCAATAACAATTATTAGCTAACCACTGCTTTATTTTCTTTTTTGATATAATCAATGTATTCTAAAATTTTATTGTAATCTTCTTCTAGCACAAGAACTCCACGGATTTTAGAAGCGTTTCTTATGCCTGCAATGTAGTACGGATAAAATTTTCGGAAGAATTTTATTGCAACATTTTCTCCACGAAGTTTTATTTCTTCGTCAAGGTGAACTCTCATCATATCCAGTTTTTCTTCAAGAGTTGGAGCAGGTATTTTTTCTCCTGTTGCGAGATAATGTGCAACCCTATGAATTAGTGTCGGGTCGCCAAGTACTCCTCGTCCTATTGCAACACCGTCGGCTTCACTGAGTTCAAGGCATTCAATAGCCGAATCTATAGATGTTACATCTCCGTTTGCAAAAACAGGAATATCGACATTGTGCTTAAGTTCTTTTATCTTTGCCCAATCAGCATGTCCTGCGTAAAATTGAGAGCGAGTTCTTGCGTGGATTGTAATAAATTCCGCTCCCGCTTCTTGCATTTGCTGTCCAAATTCTACATAGTTCATCTCATCTGCGGTGTAACCAAGACGGAATTTTACGCTAACAGGTTTATCAGTTCCTTCTTTTACGGCTTGAACAAGTTCCATTGCAAGTCGAGGATTTCGCATTAGTGCCGAACCGTCTTGACCCTTAACAACTTTATTAACAGGACAACCCATATTAATGTCTATCATATCTGCAAATTGGTTTAAATATTGAGCTGCCGCCTTCATCAAATGAGGTTTGTGTCCACAAATTTGGTAAACAATCGGATGATGGTTGTCGTCAAGTTTTGTAATTTCTGTTTCTACATTTTGAGCCAAAAATTCAGAACTAATCATTTCTGTTGTCAAAAGGCATTCCGGAGAATATTTTCGGACTAATGATCTTAGAACATAGTCGGTTATTCCTGCCATAGGGGCAAGTGATACTCGGCTTTTTATTAAATTTTGAACTCTGTTATTTGTTTGCTGGTGTTGCATATTTTTTCAATTCTTCCGCTCTGGCTTTTGCATATTGTTTGTATTCATCGTCATCTACGTTTGAATTTGCATAAGCTGTATAATAGGTGTAGGCATCTTTGAATTTTCCAAGGGCATCATAGTCTGATGCGATAATGTAATTACAAATTGTGAAGTCTTTGTTCAAGTTGTATGCTTGTTTTAGGTCTGCAATTGCTTCATTTCTCTTTTCTTTTGAATCATAAATCATTCCTCTATAATAAAGAGCGTATGAATTTTTTGCATCTTTTGAAAGTAATTCGTTAAATTTAACAAGGCTTTCGTCATATTTGTTATCGTCATATAGTGCAATTGCATCGTTTAGTAGGTTTGATTTTTCTGCATCTAAGATTGAAGTCAAGTATTCAGATGCTTGGGTATTGTTTTTGTTGATTGCAAGTGATTTATTCAAATAAATTTTCGCATTGTTATAGTCTTCTTTTTCTCCATAAAGAACTGCGATATAATAAGCAATATCAGAATCTACAGGCTTTAATTCTAGAGCTTTTTTGTAGTAAGCAATGGCATTATCTCTGTCTTCTAACTCTTGATAAGAAGTTGCAACTCCTAGCATAGAATCCACGGTCGCAGGCGTAATGCTTAGGTATGTGTTTATAGCTTCTTTATACTGTTTGTTATTGTAAAAATCAGATGCTTTAGCAAGTAAACTGTCAGATTTCATGCCTGAAATGTTTTTGATTGTGCTGGCAATTGTTGAATCTTTCGGGAATTTTGCTTGAGCCGTTTGAAGAGTTGTTAAAGCTCCATCGTAGTTGTTTCCTTGAGCTTGAGCCAGTGCAAGGTTTACATATACTTCAGAATCTGTACTATCTGCTTTGATTGATTGGTTGTACATAAATATTGCATCGTCAATTTTTCCGTTTTTGTGGAGTTCAATTGCGTAATCGTAGAAAATTCCTGCAGGATTTGAATTTGCAAGATTTGTGTTTACGTAATCAACAAACTGTTGCGGAGTTGATGTCTTTTTAACATTTTCAACCATTTGTGCTTTTATGTATTCATTGTTTGGATCAAGAGCCAAAACTTTTTTGAATCCATCTTGTGCAATCTTTGTTTCGCCTAATTTGTCATAGCATTGTGCTCTGTAAAGGTTCGCATTAACGTTATCAGGATAAAGAATTAGAACAGATTCATAGGCTTTGATTGCCGTTCTGTAATCTTCTTTTTGTTGGTAAAGTGTTCCAACATTAATTCTTGTATTAATATTTGATGGGTCTAAGGATTCAGCCTGTTTGTAATAAGTTAGAGCTTCGTCCAATTGTCCCTCTTTTTGTAATACAGCACCCATATTAGCATTCAAGTTTCCATTATTTGGAGTTGCTTGAAGTTTTTGTCTGAATGTTTTTTCTAAGGTGTATAAAATATCTTTGTTGTCAGTTGTTGATTTGTCTAAAACGTAGCTGTATTCCTTTAGTGCATTATCGGAATCTTTTAAATTATCAAGGATTTTGGCATAAGACAATCTCAAATTTAAGTCTGTTGGGTCAACTGAAACCGCTTTTTTATAATAATCCGCCGCTTTAGGTTCGTTGCCTAAAAGTTTCATAATGTCCCCAACTTGTTCAAAACTGTTTTTTTGTAAGTTTTTACTTCCCAATGCTTGATTAAATTCATATGCAGCAGCTGCAAAATTTCCTTCTGCTCTCAGTTTTTTTGCATAATTAAATCTGTTTTCCGGTGAAAAATCAAAATTAGTAGCCTTTAAGCAAACTTCAAGATTCTGGGTTGCTTGGTTGATTGCACTTGCGGAATTTTGAGCTTGAGTAGATGTTGGGTAGTAAACCATATAAAATAAAGCACTTCTAAAATCATCTGCCGCTTTTGCCCTGTTATTGTCCTTATTCCCGTATTCGGCAGCTCTTGCTAAATACGCATTGATAAGTCCAATTCTTGCGGAATTATCGAGATAATTTATTCTCAATGCACTTCGGAATTCTGTAATTGCTCCTGAGTATTGATAATTTGCTAAATAATTTTGTCCAAGGTCAAAGTGTTCTCTGAAATCAGCAAAAGCTGTTCCATTGAGTAAACATACAATTAGTGCTAATTTTGCAATGCCGGCTAATGATTTTTTCATGTTTGCTCCCTTCTACTTGAGAATATTGTAGTACAACTTTGTGCCTGTGTATATATACAAGCGGTTAATTGTAAATTTCTGTATATAAAACAAAAAGAGTAAGATAATTAACTATCTTACTCTTTTGAATCTTTTTCAGGCTATTTTAAATATTAAAGTCATTTACAGAAATAAAGTTTAAACATTCGTCAAATAGTGTTTGTATTGGAACTGAAATATCTTGCACATCCCTCAACGCATCTTCAGATAAATCAATTTCTGCAATGTCCATAGTTCTCATCATAGATTCAGCCTGTCTTGTTTCCATACTTTGTACTCCTTATTTAATTTTCTCTTCGGGTTCGGGTAAATTATTTCTTTTAACAATTTGTATATCGGTCTTATATCTCAAAAACTTTAATTTTTTGTTAATGTTTTTTATGCAGAGCTCGAAAAACCTTATTTTTAGTGGCGTTCAACGGATTTACATATCTTAATAATACTTTTTCTTTATGCTATAGCATATTTTGCGTTTTTGTGATAATATTAAGCCGTGGTATAACTTAAATATAGGAGATAAAACAATAGCTAACGATACTAGATCCTCAAGGGATAGGGACAAAACAATAATGAATGAACGTATTCGTTCAAAAGAAGTAAGATTGATAGACGACAAAGGTACTAACCACGGTGTTGTACCGACTTCAAAAGCCTTAGCAATGGCAGAAGAAGCTGATCTTGATTTAGTATTGATTAGCCCGAACCAAGCTCCTCCGGTAGCTAAAATTTTAGACTACGGAAAATATAAATATGAATTAGCTAAAAAAGCAAAAGAAGCTAAGAAAAAACAAAAAACTGTTGAAGTTAAAGAAGTTAAAGTTCGTTATAAAATCGATACTCATGACTATGAAGTACGTATCAAAAGTGTTAGAAAATTCATCTCTCAAGGTAACAAAGTTAAAATTGTTGTCATGTTGAGAGGTCGTGAAATGCAACATTCAAACTTGGCATTTGATTTGGA
>CALAWF010000014.1 GCA_937894665.1 uncultured bacterium
AAATCTAAATTTTCGTTGCTCAAAATTGAAGCAATGATTCTGGCAGTAGAATTGCCTCCATCCTTTTCGTAAAATCTTACAGAATCGCCTAAAATAGTTTCTAAATCTGGCTTATTTGTAATACCTAAAGCTTTCATAGCTTCATGCGGAATATTTTTTATTTTAGAGTCAAAAACATTCCAAACTTCTTTGCACTTTTTATTCAAAAAATCTTTTGCCAATGAAAATTCTTTCAAATTACCATATTCTTTTTTCAAATCTTTAACTCGCCAAACACAATTGCTATCTATCGCAATTGCAAGTTCTTCTGCCAAATTTCGAACTTTTTTATCTGACAATTCTTCGTTAAGAACAATATTTTCAAACCCAAAAGAAATACCGACCAAATCCTGTTCAACATCATTAACTTTGCTAAAATATTTTACACAATCCAGCAATGTTTTAGGTTTTGATAGCTCTTTTTCTTTATTGTATAAAGAGAACTTTCCCACCACAAAGGTTTTGCCGCTAAATGATGGCAATGAATTAGAAATATTGCAGTCCTTATTTTTAGTCAACAATTTTTCCATTACAGAATTTTCCCCTATATATCTATAAAGGATTTTTCTTATCAAAAATTGACTAATTTTGAAAAATTATTACAGAATTGTTAATTCAAAGCCTTGCAAGTTCCTTCGGCTTTTGCATATCGAGATTGGAACATTGCATTATCATACATAATCTGAGATGTGCCAGAATACGTATTATTTGTTCTATCAATCGTAACTTGTTCCGAAATAATAGAATCATCCGTTAAAGTTTGAATATGAGCTTGAATTTTATTTTCATCCATATAAAGCAAATTATCAACCGGAGCCTTTTGAATATAAACATTCTTTGCTTCATCATCAATTCTGAAAATTCGATGGTAAGTATTATGAGTTACAACAGAATTATCTTGATTGTATATCGTTTCAGAAATATCACAACGAATTGCCGGCATAGTTCCAAAATCCGGAACATACATATCTGCATAAACAATTCCTGCCGTTGATAACAACCCTACTAGAATATATATAATTTTATTTTTCATAATTACATTATAGCAAATAAAATTTATTTATTCTTTTAATTGTAACTCATCACAATTAACCGAGAATTTCTTTCAAGTCTTCCTCAGGAGTTGTAATAGGTGCAATATGGAATTTATCAACTAATACTTTCAAAACATTCGGCGAAACAAATGCCGGTAAACTTGGTCCAAGTTTAATATTTTGAATCCCCAAAGACAACAATGTCAAAAGAACACAAACAGCTTTTTGTTCATACCAAGATAAAACTATAGATAATGGAAGTTCATTTACAGAACAATCAAAAACTTTCGCTAATTCCATTGCCACTTTTATGGCAGAATACGCATCGTTGCATTGCCCCATATCAAGAAGTCTTGGCAATTCACCAATCATACCTAAATCTAAATCATTAAACCGATACTTACCACAAGCTAAGGTTAAAACAATAGAATCTTTAGGAACAAGCTCCACAAATTTTGTATAATAATTTCTGCCAACTTTTGCCCCATCACAACCGCCGACTAAAAATACATGCTTTAGTTTTCCGGATTTAATTGCATCAACAATTTTATAAGCCACAGAAAAAACAGCATGATGCCCAAAACCGACAGTCAAAGTTTCACCACCATTTATGCCGTGCATTTTTTGAGGCTCAGAATATCCACCAAGTTCAAATGCTTTTTGAATTACAGGAGTAAAATCTTTGTCTTCACCAATAAACTTACATTCAGGATAATGCACAACAGAAGTTGTAAAAACTCTGTCTTTGTAGCTATCTTTGACAGGCATAATACAATTTGTTGTAAATAAAATTGCAGCAGGAATATTTGCAAATTCTTTTTGTTGATTTTGCCATGCAGTTCCAAAATTCCCTTTTAAATGTGGATATTTTTTCAATTCAGGATAAGCATGGGCAGGAAGCATTTCCCCGTGAGTATAAATATTTATACCCTTGTCTTTTGTCTGTTCAAGTAATAATTTCAAGTCCCTTAAATCATGACCTGTAACAACAATAAAAGGTTTTGCTTCAATTTCCATTGAAACCTTTGTTGGTTCCGGATTGCCAAAAGTTTCTGTATTAGCTCTATCTAAAAGTTCCATACATTTTAGATTCACTTCTCCTGTTTTCAAAACCAATGCGGTAAGTTCATCAGCAGACAAATCCTTTGGAATAGCAGAAAGAGCTTCATAAAAAAAGTTATTCACATCTTCGTCTTTATATCCAAGAACCCAAGCATGATGAGCATAAGCAGCCATTCCTTTCAAACCGAAAAGGATAAGCGATTTCAAACTTCTTATGTCATCTTCCCCATGCCAGATTTCTTGGAGGTCAAAATTTGGATGTTCAATCATCTTTTTGAGAGAATCATTGTCAAAATTTGTATTGGTAATAGTTGCAAAAAGTCCATCAATGATTGTTTTTGTTATTTCGTCATTTGGTTCAGAATTTTGAGCAAGCTCAATTAGTGAACTAATAATTTCATCCTGAATATGTGCAGTATCAGGTTGTTTTCCACAAACTCCAACAACTGTACAACCTTGACCTTTAGCGGTTTGTTCACATTGAAAACAAAACATTGACATAATTTCTCTCCTTTTAAATTTTTTAATCTTCAAAATTATTAAAAGGGAAATTGTTAAGCTCGAATATTCAACAAAAGGATAAACCAACTGACTAATAAATAGTTTTATTTTTTGTAACTACCGGTTTTTCTTCCATATCGGTCATAATGCTCAGTTATATTACCATTTTTTCTGTATGAACCAGTCTTTTGTCCATACTTATCGTATGTTGTTACAATATCGCCATTAGTATGGTATGTTCCAACTTTTTTACCATATTTGTCGTATTCGGTTGTAATATCTCCATTTTTCATAAATGACCCCGTTTTTATACCGTACTGGTCATAGGAATTAGTTATATCTCCATTAGTTTGATAACTTCCGGTTTTTTGCCCATATTGATTATATTGTGTAGTTATATCACCATTTGTATAGTAAGAACCGGTTTTCATCCCATACTGATTGTAAGAGTTAACATACTGAGCATAGCTTGCCCCACTAAAAAATAAAATAGAAACAACAATTGCAAAAAACTTTTTCATATTACACCTCATACTCATATAATGATTATATGACAAATTAATTCAAAATTACGATTGTTAATAATTTGTCAAATATACTTAAACTAACCGACTATAAAATCACTTATGTTTAACCCTTTTATAAATCGCATTCAATAAATAATATGTTGCAGCACCAAGTGAGGTGTATATAGTAGGTTGAAAATAATTAAATGCAGCACTTTTTACATCTGATTTTTTTAAAAATGTGCCAAAAATATTTTTCTCAATTTCATAACCCTCAGGCACTATTTTATAAAACTGAGGAAAATCCTTTGTATAAACTCTTTCCCCTTTGATTATTGTCATTACAGGTACTTGTACAGGTTTAACTTCTTGTGAGGTGTTAGGATAATACACTGGAGGATTCATTATTGCTCGTTTTAGAGTAAACCTTTTGCCATTTTGGTCATAATTGTCTTTTTCTTTTGTCATCAACCAATAATTGTCAGGCAACCTTTTAGTTTTATTTGCACTTTCCACTTGTTCTCTACTCATATTAGGAATAAGCATAGCATTACGCTCACCCAGCTTATATCTTGGGAACCAATTTCGTGATAAGTAATAATTTAGACAATTTACCAGCATATGAATCCTTTGATTTTATGATAACATAAGGAAATGAAAAGTGATTACCATAATATCAAAAGACAAAATATATCTACATATTTTGCATTTTATAAATCTTTTGTAATTTTCGAGGAGATTTTACAAAATCAGCAAAATAAGAAGCTTTACTATCTGGAATAATAGAGTGCCAATCTAATTTACAATCTCTATAATTATATGAAGTTAAAACCTTACCATTACTATCATAAATAGCTCCAGACTTAATCGCAATAGAATTATTTGAAAAATCTATTATATTTTGATAAAGTCCATACGATATTTTCTTTTTAATAACAACCTCTAAATCTTGATATGCACTTTTATCTGTAGTTTTCAGCCAAAAAATTTTCTTATCAAAATCATAAGCCTTATTATCATCAATGTAATAATGAATACTATCCTTATCTATATAATCATTATCATCTACTTGAACCCAAGCAGTAGCATTTGCTTGCATAAAGGAAGTACAAAACAATACAACCATCAATAAAAAAAACTTTTTCATCTTAACTCCAATTAAATTTAAACCAATAAATATATTATTAATGTCGATGGGGGGACTGTCTTGCTACGCTCGCATTAAACGTGCCTACGGTTGATTGCTTCATAATTTTAATTATTCGCAATCAAGCCTTCGCACTCTGCTCGCTTGCGTTGAACCCCCAAAAAGAGATTCCAGCCCGACCCTTTCGAGTACTATAAAGTAGATTTGAGGACAAGCCTCAATCTACTTTATGGTGTCGATGGGGGGACTTGAACCCCCACGGATCTCTCCACATGCACCTCAAGCATGCACGTCTACCATTCCGCCACACCGACATAGTCTGTTTATGAACTTAAGCCTATTATACCATAAATTTCCACTTATGCCAATCTTACAAACATTTTCACCAAATACAACATTACAATATACAGTGGTAAAAAATTCAACGACAGTCCAATTACAAATATAATTGAATAAAACTTGTCATGGTTTTCAAAAATTCTCAAGCCAAAATGTGTTTGCTCAAAATAGTATCTTTTTTCCAAAAGAGAAGCTAAAGCAAAAAATGCAACCGCAGATAATTGAACCTTGTAAAAAACAAAATACGGTATCAAAACATGGTTAATAATATAATCAAAGAAATAACCGTCTAAATCTCTTCGCATTCCTATTTGAGAAGAAGATAACATCAACATTATCAAAAAAGACGCAACAACAACTATACTGCAATACCCGATTACAGAGATTATATTCCATGTTACATACTTTTTGAGTTTTGATATTCTCATAAAAAAATTATATTACAAACCAGTTTTACTTGATAGATTAAGAATTTCCAAAAATGAAAATACGGATGCAAATTCATCAAACAATTTTTTATACTGATTGATGTCATCAATCCTACAGAACAAATGGTTCATCTCAAATAAATCTTTATTCGTTGAAAGCAAAATTAACACTGAATCCTCATATATTGAACATTGCATTTTACTTATTCTAAAACTCGTATGCAACTGCATAAATCTATCCATAAATGCCGTATTGAACAAATATCTGGCTTCGATTTGTCCATGAGATTCATCTTTTGATTTTTTAACATAAACGTCATATTTTTTATTAAATTTTTCGTACTCAAACTCTACTTTTTCGAATCCTTTAGGAGTTTTGTTAAATCCGCTTTTTGAATAAATCAAAACTCTTGATTTAACTTTCTTTTGCATTTTAAAATACATTGAAACACCTTTAAAAAGTCTTGTTTCTTGTGTTTTCCCGTGAGTAGTTTTTAGATAATTCAAATTTGCCTCTAGAATAATAAACGGACTACCATTAAAAATCCCACAAAATCTGTCATCTACAGAAGCATATCGTACTGGCTTGTTAAAAAGCAATGAGTTATTATATTCAGAATACGAAATTTCTCCACAATCATAGACAATATCATGACCAAAAGATTTTAAAAGATTTGTATAGAGATCATTTTTTAACTCTTCTTTTAATTCACTGCTTTCACGAAAAATAAATGCAATAATAGAACCAACCAAAGCAAGTATTGCTAATATAATATGAAAATTTAAGTCATAATTCATTTCATGTTTTAAAGGAGCAAAACCAGCCAAAAAAATAACAATATATACTAATACCCATGTTGTGTATAATTTTTTAACATGCAGCTTTTGAGATTCATTCCACCTTTGAGCATTTTCTTGCATAACTTTCGCAAACTCAAGTGCAAAACTTTCTTTATATTTATCCATACATTGTGGCATTTTATTTACCGATTTCCAAAGCTCTTTGTGCCATTGATTTTGAAATATTTACCAATGCCAAGTTTGCTTCATAAGCTCTTTGTGCCATCAAAGCATCTGCTATATCAACCATTGCATTTACGTTTGAAGCCCTGATATAACCATCCGCATCAGCATCAGGGTGTCCCGGTTTATAAATTTTTTCCCCTAAAGTTGGATCTTCAACAACTCCGGAAAAACTAACTCCACCTTCCAGATATGGCAAAGTTCCAACACCAAAAACATCTTCTTTCATAGAGTTCATAACTCCGTGAAAAGAAACATCATCAACTGCATTAAGTACAGGGATTTTTCTGACATAATTTGGAGTATCAAGGTTTGCGATGTTCTTTGCGTGAACATCAATTCTGCGTCCATGAACCTTGAGGGCATTTGCACCTATATCAATTGAATCCATTATACCCATTTATTTATCACCTGCCTTAAAATTATTTACCTACGTTAATTACTGTTTTCATTTCAGTAACAATATTTGACATTCTTCTTGTTGCCATTGAATAAAGAATGGCATTTTCCTGCATTTGCAAAAGTTCATTAGCAGGATTGATTGGGTCATCTGACTGTTCTGTTATTACTGCAGATGGACCTAACTTTTCAGACAATTGAGTTTCCAATGGACTATTCATAGAACTCAAATATTGCCCAAAACTAATATCCTGTCTTAAATACCCAGGAGTATCTACATTCGCAACATTTGAACCCAAAGCACGTTGTCTTTGAGAAATCAAATCCATCATAAGTGAAACTTTACCCATACTGTCTAAAGAAGTGTACATTATATTTTACCTTTCAATTATTAACCTTCTCTGATGTTGATTGACTTGTTGTACATTGTATCTGCAAGTTTTAACATCTGCATACTTGCAAGCATTGAAGCATTTAATCTCAACAAATCTGTTGCAGATTGATAAATACTTACATTTGCTCGTTCAAGATTATTTTGTTTGATACAATCATGATTTTTAATCAATCTGCCTTCACCGGCTTCATCCGTTGCGATAAGTCTGTTCATATCAGCCGTTTGCATTCCGTCAGGATTGTCAAATCTAACAAGCGGAATTGTACCAACTTTTTTAGCCTTATCACCTCTAGCGTCATAAACAAGAACTTCGCCATTCTGTTTAATCTCAAACTTAAAACAGTTTGTCGGAATTTTTATACCTTCACCAACAATCCAGCCATCACTTGTTGTTAAATATCCATCTTTACCTTGGCGGAAAGAACCATCTCTTGTATATTGAACTTCACCGGATGGAGAAACAACAGGGATATACCCAGGACCATCAATCGCAACATCATAAGGGTTACTTGTAATTCTAATTGAACCCTGAGAATGATCGGTTCTAACAGTACCTGTCAAATAACCGTCCTCTTTTAAAATTTGTTCAAAGGTAACTTTTTTATACCCGTTTGTTTGAACATTCGCCAAATTATTTGCAATTTGGCCAAAACGTTCAAATTGAACGAGTGCGTTATTAGTACCTTTTGAAATTATAGCTTGTAAATTATACATTTATTTGCCCTCTATCTTATGATGATGAACTCAATTGAGATATTGCCTTACCTAGAACAGAATTTTGAAGCATAAACATTTGTCTATTTGCATCAAAATTTTTCATTATAGGCATCATTTTAATAAACTCTTCTTGCAATGCAACGTTTGAATATTCGTTATAACCCTGTTTTACATTTGGATCCATAACAACAATACCATTTGCATCTACAACCCCAAGTTGAGCTATATTCATAACTTTCTTGGTTTCAGGATTGAACATGGTTATTTTTCCTGATTTATCAATTTTAATCTGTTTCAAATCTTGTGGAATAAAAGGAAGTTTGATAGGAGTACCTGCACTAGAAAGTACACTAGCACCATCC
>CALAWF010000015.1 GCA_937894665.1 uncultured bacterium
TTACACAATCCATAGGCTTAAGATTTAACCCAGAAGTTTTAACAACAAAATCGCAATCCCCAGGAAGCAAACTTCCATCCGGCTGTTTTATCGCTCCACTTAATGCGGGTTTATAGTATCCACAATTTAAACCTAAATCCCTAAACTTTTTAACCAGCAATCCTGAAACATAAGTTTTTCCAATATCAGTACCAGTTGCCGTAATAAAAATTGATTTACAAACCATAATAAAATCTCCAATAAAATAGACGGTAGTTTAAAAACATACCGTCTATTATTATATATCAAAAATAATTTACAAATTACAATGATGTAGCAGAACCATCTAACAAGTAATCATAGTGTCTGATATCATCATAGTTGTTAGGTCCATTATCCAACGGAGCAAGTTGTGGCTGCTGCGGAGCCGGTTGAGGTTGAGCAGGAGCAGGTTGTGCTTTTGTTGAACGTTTGCTTAACAATGAATCAAAATCAGGTTCAAGTGTTAATTCAAAGTGGAATCTACCCATATGTCTATGTTGTTCATAAGCATTGTTAATCAATGGATAGCCCCAATATAAACGAGCACTTAAATCACCTGGCAATTGAACTCTTAAGCCCATACCTACAGAAGCTAAGAAGTAACTTCCTCCATAAATATCTTCACCAACAAACGGGAATACACCGGCAGTATCAGCAAATACAGCACCTTTTAAGTAATTACCAATAAAGTTACGAGTTTGACCTTCTTTATTAGTAATAGTTCTTGGCATTAGAGGGAACATCAATTCACCACTGAAGAAGTAACCGCTTTTACCAATCATTACACCTTCAGAATAACCTCTAACTGTTGCCAACCCACCTGTTTGGAATTGATCCAAATAAGGAATGTGTTTGTTGTTAGGAATAACTTGGTAACTACCTCTCAATTGACCGATTACACCGTGAGAGAAGTCATGCAATCTTAACAAACCGCCTGAATATTTAAAGTAACTTGACTCACTATCAAATATAGGGAATGCCATAGATGCGTTTTGATTCAAATACCAAATACCATATTTAGTATCTTTTCTCATATTCAAGCCAATATCCCAACTTGTTACTTGGTCAGTATCAGCGATAGGGTCATAAGACAATCCTAACATATTTCCTAAGTTAGACCAACTTCTTGCACGTTTGTAATTCAAAGCGGTGAAAGTTTTTAATTCAAAACCTCTTGTTCTAACAATTGGTTGATCATAGTACAAGCTGTAAATATATGAATTACTTTTTAATCCCATCCAGCTATAAGGTCCGTTTTTAACATTAGCAAAAGTTGAAGAATAAGAAAAACCAATTCTACCATCTTTTTTGTTAATTGGATAGCTGTAATCAAAGAATGGGCTTATCGCACCTTTAGAGAAATATGTACCTAAAGACATTTGATCTCTATGGTGGAATAAACTATCAGCAACGATAGCAGGACCACCTCTTAATTGACCGGTACTTCTACGACCTGCGTTATCCATCATACCAATCAAGTGGAATGGAAATGTTTCAGCGGCAGTCAATTCAATATCTGTTGTTCCAGGAGTTTGACCTGCTTTCAAGTTTGCAGATAAGTTAACTCCATCATGGTATCTGTTGAAATCCAATACATCTTTTTCTAAATCAACAATATCAAACAATTCACCTGATTTTTCAGGCATACGTTTTAAGATATATTTATCAGTTGTGTATTTGTTATTTACAACAGTAACTTCACCGATTTTACTTTCGATTAATTCAATTCTGATATTACCATTTGAAACTGTTTGCTCAGGAAGATATGCTCTAGCTGTAACATATCCACGTTCAGAATATAATCTGTTCAAACCGTTAACGGCATTTTGAATATCAGACATAAACACGTTACGGCCAACATATTGACCGATAACGGAATTAATTTCTTCTTTTGTAAGAATTTCTGATGGTGAAACTTCAATAGAGTTTACATATACACCCTTTGAACCCATTTCATCAACAGTTGCTTTCATCGCATCAGGAATACTTGTTTCAGGAGTTGCGTAATTTTTTACAGCAGAACCGCCTGTACCATAACGTTTTTGTTCATATTGATAATAATCACTATTGCTACGACGTTGGTTTTTATCATATCTCATCATGTCAGCATCGTGAATAGTTGCACCACCGACTTCGTGCATAATTTGAACTTCTCTAGAGTTATAGCCTGGTCCATTTGGAATTAAACCGGACTGAACACCTCCAGAAGCAATATCCGCCAAAACAGGAGAAGCAGTCAAAGCACAGAATGCAGTAGTGGCCAGCACTGCGTTCAATAATCGATTAGTTTGGTTAACCTTTTTCATTGTCTTTTTACACCTTCTATTATTAATTATTATATATCTAGTTATATATCTTCTATTATATCTTTTAAGATTATTGTCCATCGACGATGTATAAATAAAAACCTTTTTTTAATTTTTGTTACAATATTTTACAAAAAAGCGTTGTTATCCCATCGCAATATTATTATACTAAATTACGAAAATCATGTAAAGATGTAACAGAAAAAATAAACCAAATGGATTACTATACACATAAGAAAAATTTGTGTTAACATAAAAGTTGTTAAAAGGAGAAGTCAATATGAGAAAAAATTTAGGACTAATGGCAGCAACAATCGCAGTTGCAGGATGTTTATCTTTTGGCTCAGCTGCAATGGCAAAAGATTTTTCAGTAGCAATCGTTGATGTTCCTCAAGTTGTGAACGCATCAGCTCAAGTTCAAGCTCTAAAAAAAGACCAACAAGCTAAAGCAGAAGAAATTGTTAAATTTGTAGAAAAAGCAAGAAAAGATGTTGCTTCAATTACAGATGCAAACAAGAAAAAAGCCGCTGAAGAAAAATACAATAAAGAATTAATGGCTAAAAAAGAAAAGATGGATCAAGATTATGCCGCAAGACTAAAGGCTCTTGATACTTCAATTTCTCAACAAATCAATGCGAAAGCAAAAGCTGACGGATACGATTTAGTTTTGAGCAAGGGTATTGTTCTATTCGGTGGAGAGGACATCACATCTGAAATTATCAAAATTGTTAAATAAAAGAACACATACAGAATTTAGAACCTTCGATTTTTAATAATCGGGGGTTCTAATTTATTAATTAAAACCTATTTACTTTTAACCCCAATTTTTTCACAATATTCTGAAATTGGACACTCACCACACTTTGGATTAATAGGTTTACAAACATTTTGTCCATGTGTAACCAAAAGGGTATTTATAGGAATCCAATACTGTATAGGAAGTTTTTCCCGAAGTGCAAATTCTGTTTCTTCCGGAGTTTTCGTTTTGAGATAACCCAGACGATTAAAAATCCTATGAACATGAACATCAACACAAATTGCCGGCACTCCAAACCCCAAAGTCATAACAAGATTAGCAGTTTTTCGTCCAACCCCTCGGAATTTACACAACTCATCAATACTATCCGGAACTTTCCCATCATATTTTTCAACAATAGCTTTAGAAAGTTCAATAATTTGCCCTGCCTTGCTTTTGTAAAACCCGACAGGATAAATAGCTTTAGCCAAATCTTCCTCTTTTACATTCATCATCTCTTGAGGAGTTTTAGCAAGCTCTAACATTCGCAACGTCGCAGGGTAAGTTGTTCTATCGTTCGTTCTTAAACTCAATATACACGCAATCAAAACAAGGTATGGATTTTTAAAACCATCCATAAGTTTTACAAAATCACTCTGAGGCTGTTTTGCCTCTTGTAGAATTTTTATAACTTCATCAATCATAAAATAATTATATAACAAAGTTTTTTACATATTTATAAGTCAAAACAATTTGTTCCTCTGTCATTGAATCCAACATTTTGACTAAATCGTATTTTAATTCTGCAACAGGAGCAAGATGCGAAAATTCAAACAAGGTTTTAGGTTCAATATTAAAAACTTCTGCAAGTTTTGATATAACAGGTGCTTGAGGCATATTTTTACCAAGTTCAATTCGGCTCAAATGCTTGTCATCAATCCCAAGTTTTTCTGCTAATTCAAATTGCGTCATTTTATATTTTTGCCGATATTCTCTAATCCGCTTTCCCAAAAGAACCTTTATATCCATAATTTTTACCTCTTTGTGATAAGGATAATTAACTCAACAACTCTTCAACATCAACTGTCGTTTTAAGTTTAAGAGCATAAATATTATCTCTATCAAAACGAGCTAATTTAACAGCATCTTTTTCAGTTGTAATAATACTTCCTGATATATCAACAATATCAATCGGTGCGTACTGATGATGATCATCAAATGTTACCTTTTTTACAACTTCATAATCTGACAGAAAATCATAGAACTGTTGCGGTTGTCCAATTGCACACATTGCAGTAACAGCTAAACCTTCCATCAAACGTTGTCCGGACTTGATATTATAAACATAATCAGGTTCTGTATAACAAACACTAGTAGGAAGAGTCAATCTTTTGTGCATAATTCTTGCAACTTTTTCAGCAATTTTATGATCACGACTCTTACTTACTATTAAAAGTTTATCTATTCTATCTAAGGCTTCCGGACCTTCTCTCAACGGACCAGCAGGCAAAAGGTGTTCATTGCCGAAGCCTTTAACGCTATCCATTAAAACAATATCTAAATCTCTATAAAGTTTACGATGCTGAAAACCATCATCTAGAATAATTTTTTCAATTCCAAATTTTTCAACAGCATATTTTGCAGCCAAATATCTATTTCGGCATGTAAAAATATAACATCCAGGAGTCATTTCTGAAAGCATATAAGGTTCATCACCGGCTTGAATTGCATCAAAATAAATATTCTGTCCATCAGAAATCATATTAACATTTTTATTATTCAGTTTTCCGCCATAACCACGAGAAACAATTGCAACTCTTTCACCCTTTGCAACCAGATATTTTGCGATTTCAGCAACAACAGGAGTTTTGCCAACTCCTCCGGTTGTCATATTACCGACTGAAATAACGTATGCCGCAACTTTTTTCGGCTTTAGGATTCCTTTGTCATATAAGAAATTTTTTATCCTACTACCCGCACCATAAAAATACGAACAGAACTTTAAAATTTCAAACAAAATACCTTGTGGATCTCTTGTATAATGAATTTGTGTAATTTTCGTTTTTAAATTTATCATATTAGAACAACAATCTGAACAATAAGAATCTCTTGTTCAACTTATCTGAGAATTTTCTAAGGTTAGATGATGTTACAACCGTATCATCCACAATTTTCTTCAAATCAGATGCTTGATTTGGAGTTGCAGGATTTACACAATTAACGGTTTCTAATGTTGTAGAAACTTCAACCATAGCCTTATTTACATTTGTAATTGCATTTGTAAGTTGATTTTTCAACTTGTCATCTTTTGTCATAGAATTAACACTTGCACTGATTTGAGCAAGGTTATCAGCAATAATTTTCAAATTCCTACCGGTTTCTTCGGCATCAGCTGCATCCATAACTTTATTCAAATTACGAGATAAATGATCAACAGAATCAGCAGTTGACATTAACTTAGTCTTAAATTCTTTATCTCCAATAGTATTATTAACATTTGCTGAAAGTTTATTGAAATCATCTGTAGCTTGTTGAGTCATTGCTAACAATTGTTCAATATCACCTTTTGAAGAGTCTAACAAGTTATCAACTTTATCAAGAGTAACACTTGAACGAGACGTTAACGCATTCAAATTAGCGATAGTATATTTCAAATCAGCAATTGTATCATCTGAAAGAATATCATTAACCTTTTTATTTGTTTCAGTTAATGTTTCTGCTGCTTTGTACTGCCAATCCATAAAGTCAGACAATCTCATAGGTTCAACAATTGTATATGGAGATTTTTGAGTCGGATAATACAACGGAGTATCATCAAGAGAAACCAATCTCAATTTATGACTACCATCATAAGTTACAGCAGAACCTCTTAAAAATTCAGGTAAAATTAACCCAGGTAAATTTACAAAATAGTCAACTTTGTAAGCATAATTTGTTTTGATATAGTTTCTGTAGCTAGGTGGAATTGAATCTTTTGCAACAACATCAACACCTTTAATCAAACCAATATCATAATATTTCCCGCTCAATTTCATTTGAACAGCATCATTTTTATAAATCAAATCTCTGTTTACCATTGGAATATAAATTGTTTTTGTCTTTGGAGGAGTAATTTCCAAGAACAATTCACCAATCAAGCCAGATTGTTGGATAGAGAAAGACGATGCTCTAGGAATTTGAACATTTGGATCCGTAATAACAAATTTTACATTAACAAAACTATTCTCTCCATCAACAATAGGAGTAATTTCCTCAACCTGACCAACTTTCAAACCCATGATTTGAACTCCGGCACCAGGTCTTAAACCATTAACATCCTTGAACTGAATTTCAATTCTTTTTGCAGATGAAAAAGCTCGTCCTTTTACCTTCAAAACAGTACCAACTAATAGCACAAGAGCTACTAATGTTAATAAACCAACTTTGAATGATGATGAAAATTTCATTATCTACCTTTCTCTAATATCGTTAATACAATATTAGCAGAAACATAAAAAAACTGTAAAGGTCTTTGAGAATGCAATATTTTTAAAATCATTCAAACGATTGATTTTTCTAAAATCAGCTATATAAAACTTATTAAATGCCGTATAATTTGAATAGATTAATATTGACTTTTCAAAAATAATCATTATACCAAATACAGGTAGATAAAAAAACTATAAACAGAAGGAGATACCAATATGGGCATGGCCGCATCTCAAGCAAGATGGATAGCACTTGCAGCAAGAAAATCAAACGTTGAATATGAAGGACAACAAATTAACCAAGCAAGAACTGCTTTAGCTAATCAAAGCTCAGAGTTGTGGAACAAGCTCTATACAATGGAAGTTCCTACAGCTCCAAGTTCAAATGATTACACGACAACTCAATATTCATTTGATATTGGAGATAATAAACAATATATTTCTGATATTCAAACCGCAGATTATACCGATTCTGACGGTGTTAATTACAATTCATACGTAACTTATTACGCTAAAGTATCAGAATACACCGGGATTAGAAACACAAATTCTAATCCTCAAGTACAATACGTAAGCCCAACAGAAGAAGGTTCAACAGGCTACTATATGGTCGGAACTAAAAAATTAACTTGTTTGGGAGATGTTGACAGAAACGATACAAGTGAGAAAAGTTCTTGGGGTACATATAGTGCAGAATTAGACCAAATTGCAAAAGATTGGCCGGATACACAAATTGCAAAAGATTGGCTAAACTATAGAAACAATGGTTCTACAGATGCACTTAATAACATCTACTTGTGGACTGACGGAAATAGCAAAGTTAATTTTGCAACAGGTTCTGGAGGTTCAACAAAAGACACCCTAGAGGCTTGCAGACAAGATTCTACGGCGGCACTTCACTCATACTATGCTGATTATCAAACCAAAAATCAAGAAGTTTCAAAATACGGAATTATTGAATATGATAGCAGCGGAAGAGCAACTTCTTTACAACTAGAAGGTTCTAGCGTAGTTTACAGTTTAGATACAACAAGTTCAACCGATGATCAAGCATATAATGATGCGATGAATCAATATAACTACGAAAAACAAGTTTATGAAAAACAAGTTCAAGACATAAACGCAAAAACAGAACAAATTCAAACAGAAGATAGAACTCTTGAATTACGTTTAAAAGCACTTGATACAGAACAAAATGCACTTCAAACAGAAATGGATGCTGTTCATAAAATCATTTCTAAAAACATTGATAGTACATTCAAAACATTTGAAAGCTAATAAAATAATAAGAGGTTTAATAAAATGTCTTACAAAAATGATAGCAATTTAGTTATAGCAAATAGATTCGGAGATGCCAGCTCCGCTGCCAAAGCTCAATTATGGGAAACTTATGACAGATTAAGAGATTTGACAGTATCAGGTAGTGGAACCGGAACCGGATTTGAATCTGCCGGAGGTTTGTTATACAACTTAGCAAGCCTACTTGCTCCTTCATCATTTGCAACAGTTTTTGGAGGTTCTGAAACAATGAATATTTCAGGAACTTCATATTACTCAAAAACAAATACAAATTCAGCTTATGGAACTGATTCACTATATAACTATTCGGGTTTTCCATCAGGAGCAGCTTCAATTAGCTCAATTTATGGTTTATCAACCGGTGGAGCTTCCTCAATTTTAAACGGATGGGGAACAAATAGCGGCTATATTACAGGTGGGGCATCAAGTATTGGTGGACTTGCAGATATAACAAGTGCGGCAGCTTATGGTATTGGTACAGGTTCTGGCTTAGGAAAAATTGCCTCCAATGTTGTTATGCCTTTTGCTAGTTGTATTTCAGGGTTTGGAGGTATTTTAACAGCCGTATCTCCTTACTTAGGTATTTACGGAGCCGGTACTACTGTTTTAGGTAACTTGATGCAAGGAACATCTTCTGCCGCATTAGCAGCGTATCAAAATATTAGCGGTAATATTACAAACAATGCGGATGTTATTCTATCTACTAAAGTTCGTAATATTGAAACAGTTTGCAAAATGCTAGATACTCAAGGCGATGTTGCGAAAAAGATGTTAAAAGAAGGAATTGATAGCGATAGTAAAGCTATTCAAAACTTATAATAATATGGTATTCCTTTTAAAATCTTTGTGGATAATGTATATATTTACATTATCCATATTATTTATTAATATATTAATTAAAGATTTTAAAAATTTAACCGATAATAAGCAAAGATAAGAATAGAAATTGACCCATATATTAAGAAATATTAAAAGAGAGCAATAAATTTATCAATTATTTTGAACTCGATGTTTTTAAATATATGTAGGTCCAAAGTGTAAGGAGCAAAATGTTTCGCGAAACTCTGGATTTATACGTAAAAAGAATCTTGGATTTCTTGATTTATACGAAGAATTACTTCATCAGGAAAAATCCGATACAAGCAATGATAACATCTATAGTTGAAGGAATCAAAGATTTTCTTACGGTTAAAAAGAAATTAAAAATGGCACAGTACAGGTTGAACTATCACCAGCATCAACTTCACAAAATGGAACAATTGATTGCAGAAAACAGCCAACATAATTTCTTGAAAGGATCACATTTAGATCAAAAAAGGTAGTAAAGGCAGGAAACGCAATGGGTTTATTTATAGGTATAATTAGAAATGTATATCTTAAACAGATGAGATCCACCTATCAATGGCAACTTCATCTTATCACCCAAGCAAAAATGACTGCAACAAAAGCAGCATCTAGCCTGATGCAGGTGGGAACAGATTACGAATCAGATTCTCTGATTGCGAAAAAGTTACAAGAACGACAATATAAACTGAAACTTCTTGAAGAAAAACTTGATTTGCAAAAAACAGAAATAGAAGAAAGGCTTGAAATGATTAACACTGAATTAAAATCAAATCAAGGAATGATTCAAGCCGGAATTCAAGAGTCTTTCACTTATAAAGCAGCTTAAGATTGAATAAATAAGTTAATAATATCATTCATCACAGCGGACTGTCTTTTGTACTGCTGTGATTTTGCTTCCAAAATCCCTATTTGTTTTTTATATTCAATAATACTAGATTGACATTCCTTTGAATTTTCAATTAACGTACCTTGAACCTGTTTTGCTTCTTGAATTACTGATTGCATAGAAATACCAAGAGCTTCCATTGTTTGACGAATAATAGTTGCACCTGTCTGTTTTGAAACTCCTGCCGGAAGTTTAGCAATAAGTTGTTTTAAAACAGCAACATTCGCAGGGTAATCAAAATCATCCGGAACTTGAACAAAAGAATCATTTTGTCCTAGATTTCTAGCTAAACTTTGTTGAAACGCATTATCAATATATGAAGATTGGAACTGTGGCTGAACAGGATCTTTCAATTGATTTTGGATTTTCATTTGAATATCAGCAGGTAATTCTGCAGCTGCTTGAGGTTGAACATCCATACCAAAGTCATCAGAATCTTTTTCTTCAAAAGAATCCATATTTTCTTGAGGTTCAATATTTTGTTGAACAACTTCTTGTTCTTTAACAATCTCTTCCACTACAGGAGATTCTTCCTGAACATCTGCAGATTGCATTTTTAAAGCCTCTACAATTTTTCTCCCAACGCTATCATTCATCTTACTATCAGCCATTTTTCCCTCTTTTAGTTACTTTAAAACACCATGATTATATT
>CALAWF010000016.1 GCA_937894665.1 uncultured bacterium
TTTATTATTTAAAAACTTTTTTGTCAACGAATTACTTAACACATACAAGGATGACATATGCGTTAAGTTGTTTTCCGCTTACTAGGAAGAAGGCGGGATTCAAACTCCCTAAATTTAATAAAATATTTTTCTCTCTTGCAATTATTTTTTTGCGTTATAATATTCCTGTAAGAAGATTTATATATTTACCAGATAAAAATAAAAGAGGATACCCCAAATGTCAAAAATAGGAAGAATTTACAGTGCAACTAGTAGTGCTATGCACGACAGATATTTTATTATGAAAGCATCAAGAAAAAGCAAATTAGACAAGGTTGAACAGAATTTAAAAATTTATGTTGAAACGACTTCCGGTCCTTCAACAATCAATCCTCTTGAAGCAATAAAACGTTTCGGAAAAGCCTACAAGGTTGGAGCCAAAAGAATTAAAGAAAATGAAGCGGTTGAAAATTTATTCAAAAAACCTTCTGCCATTTCACAGATTATTACTTACGTTGCAAAGGTTATAAAAGGATAATTTATTATTTGATTTCAGAAATAAAAACTGGCATTTGTTAAAAAAATGTCAGTTTTTTCTATTAATTTAGCAATTTTTTATTCCTCATTGTTTTATTAGTAAGTGTTAGGAAAATAAAAAAGAAGGTATTAGCATGAAATCAATTCCAATCGCATTAAATTCGGCTTATTATGCCACAAAAGACAGATATTTTGTAAGAAAAGCCTCTCCTGAAAACTTGAATATTGTTGATTTGAAATTTTATAACAGTTTGAAGAAAACCTCAGGTCCCAAATCTAATAATTTAAAAGAAGCATATTTAGGTTGGAAAAAAGAATTTGGCTACAAATACAGAATGGGCTTAAGAGAAAAAGCTATTAACAATCAATTTAAACACCAATCAATTATTTCTAAAGCTATAAGAAGTGTTTCAAGGTTTTTACGCCGAACATTTTAATTGTGCTAAATATCTAGACCTGTAAACATTTCGAGTGCTGTAACATTTTGGAGCATTGGAAAATCTTCAATGTTGTAATTTTTTACAAAATCTATTGCTTCATTTCTTGCAAGTTCAAGAATTTTTGCATCACGTACAATGTCTGAAATTATTAGGTCCGGTAAACCTGATTGACGTGTTCCTAAAAATTCTCCCGGTCCTCGAAGTTGGAGGTCTTTTTCTGCAATGACAAAGCCATCGTTTGTTTGGGTCATAATTCCAAGTCGCTCTCTTGTTTCTTGAGATCGAGAAGCTGTAATCAAAACACAATATGATTGCAAAGAATTTCTGCCGACACGTCCTCGCAATTGGTGGAGTTGTGAAAGTCCAAAACGTTCGGCATTTTCAATAACCATCACAGTTGCATTTGGAACATCAACCCCAACTTCTACAACTGTTGTTGATACGAGAATATCATATTTTCCCCCTTTAAAATCTTTCATTACTTCTTCTTTTTCGTCATTTTTTAGTTTTCCGTGAAGAAGTCCTATTTTGAATTGTGGAAATACTTCTGCTTGAAGTTTTTCTGCTTCAATTGTTGCGGCTTTTGCAGATAAGGTTTCACTTTCATCAATTAGCGGGTACACAATATAGGCTTGGCGACCTGATTCAACTTCGCTTTTGATGAGTTCCCAAACTTGGCGGTGTGAACCTGTTAGGATTGTTTTAATAGGTTTTCTTCCTTTTGGAAGTTCGTTTATTACTGTTAAATCTAAATCCCCATGGACAGTTAAAGCTAAGGTTCTTGGGATTGGGGTTGCCGTCATTGTAAGCATTTGCGGATTTTGAGATTTTTTCTTCAAAATATTTCTCTGTTTAACGCCAAATCTGTGCTGCTCATCAACAACAATTGCCCCGAGGTTGTTAAACTCAACATTTTCTTGGATAAGTGCATGGGTTCCGACGGCAATATTTGTTTGCCCGTTTTTAAGATCTGTTTCAAATTTTTGGCGGAGTTTTTTGCCGTGGCTTCCGAGGAAAAGCCCAACACTCAAACCTAATGGGGTTAACCACTGGACAAGATTGTTGTAGTGTTGCTGGGCAAGAATTTCTGTTGGTGCCATCAATGCACCTTGGTATCCGTTTTCAACTGCCGCAAGTAACATAATCGTTGCGACAACAGTTTTCCCGCTACCAACATCCCCTTGAAGAAGTCGCTGCATTGGAGTATCAGAATTCATGTCATGCAAGATTTCGTTAACGGCTTGTTTTTGTCCTGATGTCAGTTCAAAAGGTAATCCTGATATGAATTTCTGAACAAGTCCTCCGGCATGAGTTTGAAGTGCATATGCTGATGTTGTTTTAGCCGTATTTTCTCTTAATCTTATGAGTTTTAATTGGATTAAAAATAATTCTTCAAATATTAGCGAAAATCTGGCATGTTCAAGAACATCCATTGTTTCAGGAAAATGGATTTGTTTTACCGCATCTTTTTTATCCATAATTCCAAGTCTTTCTCGAATGAAATCCGGAATGATATTTTTAATATCGTTTTTATAAAGTTCGATTGCATTGTAAATAGCCTTTCTCAAGGTTTTAATACTCAAGTTTTCGCAAACAGTGTAAATCGGTACAATTCTTGCAATATTTAAGTTTGAATCAGGATTTTCCATGAATTCACCTGTCATAATGGAATATGTCGGCTTATCCATTGTGAGTTGTCCGGAATAGTTGTTCATTTTGACAACTCCGGAAACCATAATTCCTGCATTTTGCGGAAATTGAGCTTTCATTCGCTCAAGTAAATATTTGTTGCCTTTAGCATTGAAAAAACTTAGTTCAAACCTTCCACTTTCATCTGCTATTACAACTTTGGTTACAGAAAGATTGTTTCTTGTGTTGAAAGACGAAACAGATTTTATGTATCCGAAAACGGTTGTTGTTTGTCCCTCTTCGAGATTTTTAATAAGTGTTCTTGAGGAATAGTCAATATGTTTTTTAGGGAAATACATCATCAAATCTTGAGCTGTGTATATTCCCAGTTTGTTGAATTTTGCCGCTACTTTTGGACCAACACCTTTTATATACATAACATCGACTTGAGAAGGATGTTTTTCTCTTTGGCGTTGATGTTCTTTTTCTTCCTGTTTATCCAGTGCTTCTTGTTCCAAATCTGATTTTATTACCCTTATAAGGTGTTCAATGGCTTTTCTTCTGTCTGGTAGAGAAGAAACCGGATACATTTCAAATGCGTCAATAACAATTTCCCAACGAGGATTTTTAGATTTTTTTGCAATTCTTTTTGCTTCTTTTTTTATAAAACTTGAAAAACTTTGTGTTTTACCGTGAATATCGATATAACGATATTTCGCCTCAATTTCTATTGCTGCTTTAATTTTCTCCAAGTTCTCAATCATGATTAATTATGATTTTACAACAAGATAAAGGGGTTGTAAATTTGAAATATTTTATTCCCTGTTCTTCTGTTTATCTCTAAGAATTGCGTATGTATATAAAATATCCTTACCCCTTCGTCATACTGAGCGAAGCGAAGTATCTCTAACGATACGTTTGGATAGATATTCCGAAACATAACTCATTAACCATAACCTAAAACAATGTTTGTTGGTTAGAATTAAATTTCCCTGTATTATAACCAAGATGTCTGTATCCGGCAGGAGAAACTTTTCTTCCTCGTGGAGTTCTTTGGAGTAACCCTGCTTGCAATAAAAATGGCTCACAAACATCCTCAATTGTTCTGACATCTTCCCCAATTGCTGCAGCAATTGTTTCAATTCCGACCGGTCCACCTTCGTACTTTTCAATGATAAGTTTTAATAGGCTTCTATCTGTCGTGTCCAGCCCAAATTCATCAATCTTCAAAATATCCAGTGATTTATTGGCAATATCTTCTGTAATTTTTCCGTCATGTTTAACCAATGCATAATCACTTACTCTTTTTACCAATCTGTTTGCGATACGTGGAGTGCCACGAGAGCGTCTTGCAATTGCTAATGCTCCTTTTTCATCAATTTCAATTTCTAAAATTCCTGCTGTTCTTTTAATAACTTGAGCAAGTTCTTCATCTGTGTAAAATTCAAGCCTATGTATAATTCCAAATCTATCCCTTAACGGTCCTGAAAGTTCTCCGGCTTTTGTCGTTGCACCAATAAGGGTGAATTTTGGAAGTGGAACTCTAAGAGTTTTGACAGTTTGACTTTTTCCTGTTGTCATATCCAAGTAAAAATCTTCCATTGCCGGATACAAAATTTCTTCTGCAACTTTATTCAGCCTATGGATTTCGTCAATAAATAAAATTTCTCCACCTTGAAGCGACATTAAAATTCCAATAATATCTCTTGGACGTTCAAGAGCCGGAGCTGAAGTGATTTTTATATCAACACCCATTTCTTGAGCAATAACACCTGCAAGTGTGGTTTTCCCCAGCCCCGGAGGACCATAAAAAAGCAAGTGGTCAAGAGGTTTTTCTCTTTTTTGTGCCGCTTTGATTGTGATTTTTAGAGTATCTTTTAATGCACTTTGACCTATGTATGTGTCAAAAGATTTTGGACGAATACAGTTTTCAAAATTTTTGTCGCAATCAACCGCTTCCGGTTTTACAACAGGATTTTTTTTCTCAACTTTTGGCTTTTCAAAATCGTTATCGTCTGCAATAATACTCATAGCTAAATAATATCATAAATTCAGAGTTTTGAAAAATCTTATAATTTCATCCCTTCTGCAAATGAAAGAATTGTTGAGTAGAATTGTTCTTTGTTTTCGCTGATGAAATCCATTCTATCTTTAAGTTTTTTAGTTGTGTATTTTTTGTTGTTAATTGCAGAGTTCTTGATTGATTCTCCAATTTCTTTCATCATCATTTTAACTTGTTTTTGAGCTTCTGCTTGGTCTGCGGCAGTAAATGTATCATTTTTATCAATAATCTTTTCAATATCTTTTAAGCAAGTTAAGTTCATAAAATATGTTGTTTCTGCTTTCAGTAAGTTTGTATTGTTTTGATTTGCGATAATGCCGTTGTCTGACATGATTTTCAATGCTACATTATTTACATCTTGGAAGAAGTTTCCTCCGGTGATAAGGTTGGTGTGTCCGTTATAAACTTTTTCGTTCAAACCTTTAGTTACAATTTCAAGAGCTTGTTTTTCTGTCATACCTTCAGGAAGACTTGCTTCTCTCAATAGAGATTTAGCAATTCCTTTTGTGTTTCCGATGAAGTAATCCAAGTGGTTCAACGCATTTTCAATTGCTTCTTCAGGTGTGTATCTTAATACGTTTCCTGTATCGATAAATGTGAAAGGTCTTTCTGTGTCTGCCAAGTTGATGAAAATATTTCCTGGGTGTGGGTCTGCGTGCATTACTTTTTCACCTTTTTTAGGTACAGAAAGTAATTGTTCAAAGAATACTTGGAAATAATTTCTCATTAGGTTCATCAAGTCGGTTTTAGAAAGTTTTTTATTTTCTTTCATCATTTGGTCAATAAATTCATTGAACTGAATCCCCGGAGCTTTTTCCATTACATAAATATTATCTTTAACTTCTATTGGAGTAATTGCGTGATAATTTCTGGCATTTTTACCTAGGATTTGGGTTGCTTCCATTTCTTTTGAAAGGTCAACTTCTTTTGCCCAAGCATCATATAATGAATTAATTTTTCTTAGTAAGAAATCTGTTTTTTCTTTGTCATCTGTAGAATTTTCTTTTACTAAATCAATAAATGCTTTTCTATCATTTTCGATTTTTTCTGCGGACATTCCTTTTTTCAACAATTTGATAACAACTTCTTTACCGGTAGTGTTGTCTTTTGCGAGGAATGTTTCTGCTACTGTTCCAACTCCAAGTGCTTTGTCATTGATGATTGTGTATTTGTCGCCATAAGTTTTTGATATGAAATCTTGAGCTTCTTTAACTGTTCTTGATTGAGGACAGTCGCTTTTGAATCTTGTAATTATTGTAGAAATTTCTTTTGTATTAAGTTTAAGTCCGCCAAAATCGATTTCATCTTTCCCAAGCATTCCAAGAACATTTTCCGGAATTGTTTGGATAAATTTAGGTAAGAAAATATTTTTATCTTCAATTATTCTCATTTTTTCTTCAACAGATTTTCCACTAGCGAAAATATCCATTGCGAATTTTGGATCAGCAAGTAGAAGTTGAGCTTTTGAAGATAATATATTGAAATCAGAATCAACAGAAACTTTTTCAAACGGTTTTAAGTCTTTGACATTTTTAAGGGCTTTTTCAATCGCTTTGTCCCAACTACCTAAAGATGTGTGGAGTTTTCTTGCTTTGTATGCGATAGCTCCTGTAGCTACGGCTTTAACAGCCAAATTATCTTTTTGTTTGTCTAAGAAATCTTTTGTTGATTTTTTATCATCTGATTTTACAAATACATAACGTTGAAGAGCGTTTTCACCCATAACAAGCGGAATACCTAAAATTGCACCTTTCAAAACTGCAACCGGAGCTAAAGCACCATCAATTGCACCTGTTAGGTTATCTTTCCAGAATGTTTTATTGTCTTTCTTTTCCTTATGTTTTAAGTAAATTCTATCAATAAATCTTAGGGTTGGTTTAATTGACATTCCTGTAACTAGAGCCGCTGCTGTGCCAACAATACCTGCGGTCTTTCCAACATCAAATTTAAGTTTTACACCGGTTAAGAATGGAGATGCAAATTTTGCACCTTTTTTGGTTATTGCATAAGCACCAAAAGCACCCAAGCCGGTTACGGTATCAAGGACTAATTCTGTTGCATCTCTTTGTGTATATTGAAAATCGTCAAGGTATTTATTGGCGGTCTTGTAGTCAATTTTTCCTGCTTTGAAATCATCAATCATTTGTGTTGCTTTTTTGCTATTTCTGCCAACACCAATTACTGATTTAGTTTTATCAAAACCTTTCCCGATTAGTCCCTGTCTTCTTGTAATTTTATTTTTCTTTTCTGTTAAATCGTTTGCAAGTTTATCTGTAACAAGTGGTGAGCTTACATAGCTGGGGGTAATTGTATTATTCATTTCTTTTCCTTGACTTGATTGAGTTTTCAAGTTTACAAATCCCGTAAAGATTTATTATTGCTAAAATATCGGAACATTGTTACAAAAGTTTATTTGTGCTGACATCATTTGATACAAAAAGAGATTAACAAAAATAAGCTGGATTATTTTGGGGTAAATTTCTCAGAATGACGGACTTTTCATGTCGGCTTAGTAAAGCCGACCTACAAATAAAATGTAAAGACCTTATTCCCTTATTTCCTTTTCCATTTTAACTCCAATATCCTCTGTTTGAATTAGTTTAAAAGTTTCGTGCTATGGTATAATTTCGGTATGGAATGTCCAAAATGCGGTGCTGAAATTGATAAAAGTGCAATGGTTTGTCCAAACTGCAAAAAAGTTTTGAAAATCGTCTGCCCTGTTTGTCGTACAGTTAATACAAAAAATACCTGCAGAAAGTGCGGGGAAATTCTTGTTGTCAAATGTGCAAAGTGTGGAAAAATTAATTTAACAAAGCATCCAAAATGTGTGAAATGTGGATATTCAACAGAAAAAAGTGCTATTCAAGGCGAGTCAAATACCGATGATTTTGCTGTTTTAAAAATTGAATTTCCTAATATGGATGTTATCAAGGCAAAACTCGGTTCAAACCAACTTTTGACTAAGTTCAAAACCAATATAGATAACATGATTTTAAATTATATGTCATCGCTTGGTGTTCGTCGTCAGGTTCTCAAAGATGGTACTTATGTCATTAGATTTAACAATGTTTATACTATATCAGCCTCTGCAAATTCTGCGATTATGTCATCAATTGAACTGGCTAATATGTTTACCAAATTGAATGTTAAACTAATTCGTAAAAAAGGTGTCGGTTTGAAATGTAATTTGACAATAATGAAGCGGAATACGGAAGATGATCCGTATAACGTTGCAACCGGTTTTCAAGCTGATATGATTCAAATTGCGGATGATATTGGGGCAAAGGCTCTTGGCTATTTTCAGTTAACAACCGATGAAGATTTTTATGAGTATTACAATGGAAAATACAAATTAGAAACTTTAAATTCTGTCTTGGTTGATGGCAAGATGAAACAGTTTTATCAAATTGATTTGAAAGATTTTATTAAAATTAATGAATTTATTCAAAGTGCTTCGGAAATTGTTTCTGATGAGGATGTTGAAGTTCCAAAATTCGTTCAATCGGCTTTAATAGATCAAGAAAAGATTACAAAACAAACCTTGGATGATGAGCATAATGTTTCTGACGATGAATTGTACGGTGGAGAGTTGATAAATTTTGATGAAGTCAACTGTGCTTTTTTCAGAACAGAAAATATTCGTATCTTGGATAATGTTGTTGACGTTTTGCAAGAAGTTCCTCGTGGAATTTTAGCAATAAAGGGTTCAAATATGTATCAGCCTTATACATTAAGGCTTTTATCTACTGTTGAAGAAACCGGAATTTATAACGATATTATTCCGATTACTTGCCATGATGAAATGAAATATGCTCCATATTCATTTTTTAGGGAATTAATTTCTACAATTTTTGAGTATGCTGTTTCTCAAAAGTTGTTTGATACTAATGATTTTTCAATGTTTAATAATATTGATTCTTCTGGTTTAGTGAAGGATTTGATTACATCTAATCAAAGAGAGATGAAGAATTTTGAGGAAACCAGAGATGAATATTTTCAGGTTTTTGCTCGTTTGATAGAAGCAATTCCAAATTCCTTAATTTATATCGAAAATTTTGAAAAAGTGGATTCAAGTTCAATGTTGGCATTAAGTCAACTTTTCGACCAGTTTGAAGACTTTAATGTAAGTTATTTAATTACGTATGACAAAGATTATTCTTTGCATAAAAATAACCATTTCTTGTTATCAAGAGGGTATTATACAGAAATAACCTTGAAACCATCACCGTTCGAGGGGATTATTAAATCAAACAAAGAGTTTTATAAAAACGTTTTGAATGATTTTTATTTTCAAAGAATTGCAAAATATGCTTGCGGAAGTACATTGTTCTTGGATTTTGCTATTCAATATTTGTTGGAATCCGGAGTTTATTCTTTAACTCAGTATTCTATTGTGATGGTTAACCCTAAAACAATTATCATTCCGTCAAGTTTGAGCCAATTGATGAAACGCCGTTTGAATTTGTTAAAAGATGATGCAAGAGCTATCAAATTTTTGACAATGGCTGTTCTTTTGGGGACAAGAGTTGATGAAAAAACTTTAGGCACTTTTGGCTTTGCTCAATGGAAGGCTATTGCAGATAAATTATCCGATATGGGATATGTTTATTTTTATCATAACAGTATGTATTTCTCTAATTATGCACTGATAAGAGAAAATCTTTTGGAAATTCTAAAACCTGAAGAATTAAAATCTATTGCAAAAGAGCTTTTGGAAATAGCTTTTGCAGAAGGTATGGCAAGTCCTGTTAGAGCCGAACTATATGAAATTATGGGCTTGAATGAACAAGTTATATTTGAATGGGAAAGTTTGGCAAATATAAATCTTTCAATGGGTGATTTTTCTTCTTATCTAAATTGTTCCGGTGAAATTATCAAATGTCTGGATAAATATGCTTCCAATTGGTCAAAAGAAGATTTAGCAGAATATAAAAAATCTATATATGAAAATATTTCAAACAATATGTTTGAATACGAACCGAATGAAACCCGTGATATTGCAGAAAAAACTCTAACAAGTTTGAAAGATAACAATAATATAACCAGTTTTATTGAACTTGGAACAAAAATGATGCAGGGGGCATTTTATAATGGTCAATATTTGTATGCCCTAAATCTAACTCATAAAGTTTTGTCTGTGATGGATGGTGTTTCTCTTGACCCGACGGCTGAAAATTTCAGCTTACACTTTTTGATTCTTTCAATGGTGCATGTGAAAATTTTGTTTAATATTGGTGCTTATGACGATTGTTTAGATATTGGCTATAATGTCTTAAACGCTTTGGATTCCGGTAAAATTAACAAAATTCAATTTACTATGATAACAATTGATGAATTGAAAATGATGTTGATTGAGTGCATTGCGTGCATTGCAATTTCAGATGTTGTATCGATGAAAGAGGATGTAAATGAATTTTTAAATATTTCTACAAAGTTGTTTGATTTCATTCCTCAAGAATTTTCATTGTTTATACAATTACAGAACTTGTTAAAAGGTCAAAATGTTCAAATTCCTCCAAATCCTCCGGAAGAAAATATTTATACCGTATCAGTTTATCACATTATTAAAGCGTATGCTTATTTTAAAGATAATCCGACAGAGTTTGCAAAAGAGATTTATAAAACCAAAATTCTTGCTAAAGATATGGGATTGTATAAGTTTGAATTGTTTGCAGATTTGTTGATAGGTTATTCTTATGCAAGGTTAAATTCTTTCAAAAAAGCATCTGCGATTGTTTATCGTGTAATTATGGATGCTAAAGAGCATGGAATGAATTCTATAGAACATATCGGATGGTATGTGATGAGTATTTTGGATATAGCACAGGGCAAGTTTGATATTGCATATGGCATTTTGAATAATTCAACTATTTTTATGGAAAAAACTCCGATTAGTGAATATTTAACAATGCTTGATAAAATAAATATGTACAAAGTTTTGATGGCAACTAAGGAACCTGAAAAAGCTCAAATTTGTATGAATCAAGCTGCATTAATTGTTCAAAAATATGGACTTAATTTTAATCTGAATATTGACATTAAAAAACTTATGGTGGACAATCAAAATGTAGAGGTTGTTCAGAAAGTTAATCCAGATAACACAACCCCTAAATTACAAGAAGAGAGCTTATCAGAAAAGGAAAATAAACAAATAGAAAAACCGGAAGAAAATAATAGTTCTTCTGATGACGGTTTTGTAAATCCTGAAGACTTTTTCTCTTAAGCTAAAGGGATAAAAATTTATGTTCGGAAAGAGAGGAAAAATGAAGATTTTATTTGCGTCTGCGGAAGTTGCTCCGTTTTCAAAAGCAGGTGGTTTAGCTGATGTTGTTGGTAGTTTGCCAAAAGAGCTTGAAAAAGATGCAGAGATTGCAATTTTTACACCTCTTCACGGATGTATTGATAAAGACAAATATAAAATTAAAGAGCTTGAAAATTCTGAAATGTGGTTAACTTTTGGAAACCAACCGCACAAATTTAATCTTTATATGACAAAACTTCCGGGGACAAAGATAAATGTATTTTTCATCAAAAATGATTGGTATTTTTCTTGTTTTAAAGAAGTTTATCCAAAATATTTAGACCCAAGATATGAACACGAAAGATATATTTCGTTCTCTCTTGCTGTTATGGAATATGCTAAAGCATTGAATTTCAGAGCCGATGTAATCCACGCAAACGATTGGCATACTGCAATGTTACCATTATATTTGCATTCAAATTACAAGTTTGATGAATTCTGGAAAGATACAAAGTGCGTATTTGAAATTCACAACCTAGCATATCAAGGAATTTGGTTCCAAGATGTTTTGGATTTTGCAAATATGAGAAAAGATATTGTTTATAATCAATGGGGTTGTGAACACTATGACCGTGTAAACTGGATGAAAGGTGCAATTCAATATGCAGATAGAGTTGTTGCTGTTTCTCCAACTTATGCAAAAGAAATTTTAACCCCTGAATATGGCGAAAATATGGATTATACATTGAGAGGAGTTCAATATAAACTCCGTGGAATTTTGAACGGTATTGATTACACAGTTTTTGACCCGAAAAAAGATAAAGCACTTGTTAAAAATTATGATGTAAAATCATTGGACAAAAAAGAAGAAAATAAAAAAGCTATTTGTAAATTCTTTGGCATTAAATATAATCCGGATAGACCTTTAATTGCGTTGATTTCAAGACTTGTAGGACAAAAAGGGATTGATTTAATCCGAGATATGCAATATGAATTACAAAATTTGAATGCAGATTTTGTATTTATGGGAAGTGGCGATAACAGTTATGAAAATCTTTTCATCTGGTTGTCAAACAATACTCCAAATATCAGAACTTATGTCGGCTATGATGCAAAACTTGCTAATTTACTTTATGCTGGCAGTGATTTCTTCTTGATGCCGTCAAAATTTGAACCTTGCGGATTGAGCCAATTGATTGCAATGAGATATGGAAGTTTGCCGATTGTTAGAGCAACAGGAGGCTTGGAAGATACTGTTACCGGATACCCATTGGATAATTCAAACGGATTCAAGTTCTGGAATTATAACGGTTGGGATATGTTGAATGCAATTAAATGTGCATTGTATGTTTATGGTGATAAGTACGTATTCAATGCTATGAGAAAATCTGCAATGGATGCTGATTTTTCTTGGAAACGCAGTTCTAAAGAATATATGAATATGTATCACGAAATTACAGGGAAATAATAACTACAAGAGAAAAGGCAATAGGTTCGTTAAAAGTCTAGAAGTCTTATTGGATAAAGGCAATAAGGAACAGGGAAATAAGGGAATAAGTTCTTTACATTTTATTTGTAGGTCGGCTTTACTAAGCCGGCATTAAAATTCCGTCATTCTGAGGGATAAACCGTTGTGTATGTAATATTGTTTTGTAAATATACCCGAAGAATCTCTTTAAAATTTGTTCCCTCTCCTTGAGGAGAGGGCTAGGGTGAGGTGGTATACTAAACAAATAAGTCTAACTTTGTGAAACTGCATACTGTATGAATGATGGAGTATGGGAGAGGGATTGACAATTGCCCTGTTCACTTTTTCTTTTTTATTTCGATGAAAAAAGAAAAAGTAGAACCGAAAAAG
>CALAWF010000017.1 GCA_937894665.1 uncultured bacterium
ATTGTTCTGAAATTGCTTTGAACATTGATTGTTTAATCCACCAACTTGCGTATGTTGAAAATCTGTAACCTAATTTGTGATTAAATTTTTCTGCTGCAATCATCAAACCTAAATTACCTTCTTGAATAAGGTCAATCATTGGAACTCCAGACATGTGGATTGCTTTTTTTGCAATTGTAACAACTAATTTTAAATTTGCTTGAATAAGTTTTTGTTTTGCTTCACTATCACCTTGTTCTATTTTTTCTGCAATAATTTTTTCTTCTTCTGCTGATAATTGAGGGTAATTTGCAATTTCTCTCAAGTAAGATGTCAATGTGTTGTCATTTTGACCTTCTACAACTTCTTTTTTAGCCGGATTAGAATTTTGGGTAGTGATTTTCATTTCGATAAGTTCATCTCTTCTCATAAACATTAAACTCCTCAGTTTGCATGGAAAATTTTGGCATCTGTTGTGCAGTGCCGTGGGGTAAGTAACACGAGTATATATTTTTTATATACCCAAATATATAACAACCGTTACATCATGTTACGACATGTTAAGATTTAATATGATTAATTTTTATGAAATATGCAATATTATAGGTTTTTCGTACTATAATAAAATCAATAAAAATAGGAGAGAGATTTATGAGTTTTAAAGAAAAATTACAAAAGTTGAATAAAAAGAATATTGCAATTATTGTTGCAATTTTATTTGCTGTAGCAATTGTATCTGTTTGCGGTTTTGAATATTATCAAATGAAAAATTTTGAAAATACAACAATGGCTCCAAATGAAGGCGAACCAGAGTTGAATTCTCCGGAAGCACAAGAACCTCAACAAGAACCAACTAAAAAACCATCAGAATATAAAATTGGTGTAACATACGACAAAGCGATTAAAGGTAATAAGCCAATTATGGTATTGTTTTATGCTGATTGGTGTCATTACTGTATAAAATTCATGCCAACATACCAAGAATTATCAAACATTTATAAAAAAGATATGGAGTTTTCAAAGGTTAATGTTGAAGATCCAAAATATGCTAATCTTGTAAAAAATATTGGTATTACCGGATTTCCTACAGTATATCTAATTGACCCTAAATATGATAACAGAGTTTTATTATCAAATGCGATTTTTAGCGATATGAAACAATTACAGGGTGAATTGGATAGATTTTTAAGAATTAGAAAACTATTAGATTCAAAAAAATAGGAAATAGTTTAATATATCGTAACAATATACTTTCTTTTTGAGCATGTGTTTTGTATAATTCTATTGTTTCGGGATACCGAGACTTGGGGTAGCAGATGTTTCCTGCATAAAGAACAGTTTATTTGCACTGCTCTTCAAATAGTCGATAACAAAAAAAATATATGTTAAATTTTGTTTACAATTGGGTAGAAATATAGCAATTTTTTTTCTGTTTTAGACTCTATATAAATAGAAGGTGTATAGTTATGAAAGTAGATAGTTCCAACAATTTAGTTTACGTAAGACCAAACGCATATGGCAGTACAAACAGATCTAATCCGAATTTTAGAGGTCGTCTTGATGGTGTTACAAAGGAAATGGCTTCTGATACCGACAAGTTAGTTGAATACTTGTTAAAAAACAAAAAAGCTAGAGCATTTATTAACAAATTCAGTGCTTGGCAAGGAGAACTTGGTGGTATCATGATTACAGCCATCGGTACTGGTTTAATTGCTCCATTGTCAATTGCTTTTAACCCATTTGTTAAGTCAAAACCAAATGCTACAGATGAAGAGAAAAAAGAATTAGATAATACTAAAAAATATACAGCTATGCGTCAACCTATATCTGCTGCATTAGCTATTTTGTTCCAAGCAGGAGCTTTAAAGCCTATTGATAAAGTTATCAATGAAATGACGAATAATCCTGATATTGCTAAGAGACTTTGGGTTGTTCTTGATAGAAGTGCATTACAAAATAAAGCATATCTTGAAAGAACAATTACTCAAGAAATGAAAAAAGAAGGCACAACTTATGCTGACAAAAAAGCATTCAAAGAAGAATTGGCAAAACGTGTAAAAGCAAGAGAAGCTGAACAAATGAGCAAGTTGGCTGATGGTTTGGCAGAAACCGGTAAAATTCAAATTGGCGAACGTTCATTTGGAAATAAAAATGTCGCAGAAATCTTGAATGCACAAATTGATACTTATGCTCAAAAAGCAGAACACTTCAAAATTGATGATGGAGGTTTAAAATTCTATAAAAATAGAGCAAATACATTGATTTCCAATGAAGCTGAATTAAAGGACTTATTTGCAGCTCACAATCTTCCGGCAGGTGAAAAAGAATTAGAAGAATATTTGCTAAAAGCAAAAGAAGCTACATCAAGTGATGGTGTAAAAGAACTTATTGGAGAAATTCTTGAACGTGATCCTGACTGTAGAGAAAGCAGATGTTATAGAACTCTAGAAAGAATTGATAAAATTAAAGATGTTTGCAATGGTGAATTTACTCCTGAAAAATATCTTGCAAAGATGAATGAAGGTAATAAAGAACTACAAGCTATTATTGATGGCTTAAATAATCTTAAAATAAAAGATGTTTCTCACGCTGATGAAAATATCATCAAACAAACATTAGAAAAAATTGCAGAAAAATGTAATTATAATGGAAGTGATGGAAGATTGCGTAACCTTCTTGAAGGTTCTGGAACATTCCTTCCGGATTTAAAAGACGTTAAAGCAAAAGTTAAAAAAGATGCTATTGAAGGTTATAAGGCGTTAGTAGATGCAAACTATAAAGGATTTAACCAATTATCTAAGGTTGCTATTGGCGTTGGTATTACATTACCAATTACTTGTACTGCATTGAACTGGGTTTACCCAAGATTTATGGATATATTCTTCCCTAGCTTATCCGGTGCAAAGAAAGAACCTCCAAAGGCGGATGTTCAAAAGCCAGAAGAAGCAAAAGTTGAAGAAGGAGGTAACAAATAATGTCAATAATTACTCCTATCGCATCTGGTTGTTCAAAAGTA